>DATHXP010000024.1:0-13161 GCA_035459605.1 Halomonas sp.
TAGCGGCGTTAGCCGTCAGGATATGCGTAGCGCCGCGCCTTGGCGAGCCGGCTTAAAGGATGCGGCGGCGCAGCACGGCGGTGATCGCCTCGCCGATCAGCACCAGGAGGATAATCGCGATCAGGATGGTGGCAACGGTGGGCCAGGCGAAGGTGTCGATGGCGCCTTGCAGAATCACCCCGATGCCGCCGGCGCCGACCAGGCCGAGCACGGTGGACTCGCGCACGTTGATGTCCCAGCGCAGGATCACGATGGCAAAAAACGCCGGCATCACCTGGGGCACGACGGCGTAGGCGACGACCTTGGCCTTGGAGGCGCCGGTGGCCTGCATGGCCTCCACCGGGCGGCGGTCGATCTCCTCGATGGCTTCGCCCAGCAGCTTGCCGACGAATCCTACCGAGCGAAACATGATCGCCAGAATACCCGCCAGCACCCCCGGCCCGAAGATGGCCACGAACAGCAGCGCCCAGATCAGAGTGTTGACCGAGCGGCTCGACACCAGGATAAAGCGCCCAAGCCACAGAAAAGCCCGGTTGGGCGTGGTGTTCTGCGCGGCGATATAGGCCACCGGCAGGGCCATGAGCACGCTCAGCAGGGTGGCAAGCGTCGCAATGTGCACGGTTTCCAGCAGCGCACCGCCGATGTCGCCGAGCCGGCTCGGGTCCGGCGGCCACATGCGCCGGCCCAGGCTGGCAATCTGGTTGGGCGCGTCCCACACCCAGGGCCAGAAGATGTCGATATCGCGCATCGCCCACACCACTACCGACAGCGTGGCCAGCAGGACGGCGAAGCGGGTCAGCGACTGACGCGGCGTGTGGCGCCGCCATACGCGGCTGGCCAGCGGATCGTGGCGCGCTACCATAGGCGTTTCCTTACCCAGCCGCTGACCCCTTCACTCGCCAGGATCACCGCGATGATCACCAGCAGAATGGCAAACGCGAAATCGTAGTCGTAGCGACCGAAAGCGTTCATCAGGGTGCTGCCGATGCCGCCGGCGCCGACGATGCCGACCACCGCCGAGGCGCGCAGGTTGCTGTCGAGCTGATACATGGAAAGCCCCACCTGGCGCGGCAAAATCTGCGGAAAGACCGCATACGCCAGGGTGGCCAGAAGGCCGGCGCCGGCAGCGCGCACGGCTTCGACCTGGCCCCAGTCGATTTCTTCAATTTCCTCGGCCAGCAGCTTGCCGACGAAGCCGATGGAGTAGAGCGTCAGGGTCAGAATACCGGCCAGGGGGCCGAAACCCACGGCGGCCACGAACAGGATGGCCACGATGACCGGATGGAAGCTGCGCGACACGATGATCACCGCGCGGCCGACGGCATAAACCGGCAGCGGCGCAATATTGCGCGCCGCCATGAGCGCGAAGGGAATCGACAGCAGCACCCCCAGCAGGGTGGCCAGAATGGCAATCTGCAGACTCTCGACGAAGCCGGTCACCAGCAGGCTGTAGCGTTCGAAGCTGGGTGGAAAGCCGCCGCCGAAGATGCGCGCGGCGCGCGGCAGTCCCTCGCTGATGCGCTGGGCGTCGAACGGCAGGCTGGTCAGCGCCCAGACGAGATAGGCCAGGACGGCCAGCCCCAGCCCGTAGCGCAGCCAGGGGTTGGCAATGAACGGCGGCCTGCGCCAGCGCCGTGGCGATGAATTTTTCGCAGGCGGTATTTCAGGCGGCGTCATCCGGCACCTCTCATCGCCTTGTTTCCATCAGGCGTGTCATGCTCGGCGGCGCCGTCGTCGGGCGCCCCGATACCCCCGTAGATGGCATCCAGCGCCTGCTGGTCGAAGCGCTCGGGCACGTCGTCGAAGATCATCTTGCCGTGGCGCAGGCCAACGATGCGCTCGGTATAGGCCCTGGCCTGGGCGACGTTGTGGATGTTGATCAGCACCGGCAGGGCCATCTCGCTGGCCAGGCGCTGCAGCAGCACCATGATCTGCTCCGAGGTGCGCGGGTCCAGCGAGGCGGTGGGTTCATCGGCCAGCAGCAGCTCGGGCTGCTGCATCAGAGCGCGCACCACGCCGACACGCTGGCGCTCGCCGCCGGATAGCTCGTCGGCGCGCTGGTTGGCATAGTGGGCAATGTTGACGCGCTCCATCAGCTCGAAGGCGCGCTCGATGTCGGTTTGCGGGTAGCGCCGCGTCACGGCCTGGAACAGATTGACGTAGCCCAGGCGCCCGGCCAGCACGTTTTCCATCACCGTGAGGCGGTCGATCAGGTTGAAACCCTGAAACACCATGCCGATGCGCCGCCGGGCATGGCGCAGCGCCTTGCCCTTGAGGTGAACCAGCTCGTGGCCATTGAGCCTGATCGAGCCCGAGGTGGGCTCGATCAGGCGGTTGATGCAGCGTAGCATGGTGCTCTTGCCGGCTCCCGAGGCGCCGACCACGGCGACCACCTGGTTGCCCTCGACCGTCAGGTCCAGTCCGCTGAGAACGGGGGCGCCGTGGCCATAGCGCTTGGTCAGCTGAGATATTTCGAGCATGAGCCGCCCCGCATCACTTCAGGTTGTCGGGCGTGTACTCGACCCCGTTGGCGGCCTGGATGGTACGAATGACCTTCCAGTTGTCCTGGTAGTTGATCGGGATGAAGGACTCCACGCCTTCGAACTCCTCACCCAGCTCGGTGCCCTTGAAGTCGAAGCTGAAAAAGGCCTCCTCGATCTTGTCGACCAGGTCCGGATGCAGGTCATGGGCGTAGTTGTAGGAGGTGGTCGGGAAGCGGTCCGACTCGTAGATCACCTGGACCTCATCGGGGTCATACAGGCCGCGGGCCGCCATGCGTTCGACCACTTCCGAGGCCACCGGAGCGGCGTCATAGTCGCCGGCGACGACGCCGAGCATCGACTGGTCGTGGCTGCCGGAATAGATCACCTCGTAGTCCTCGCCGGGGACGATGCCCAGCTCCGGAAACAGCGCGCGGGGCGCCTGGTTGCCCGAGTTCGAGGTCGGTGCGGTGTGGGCGACTCGCTTGCCTTTCAGGTCGGCAATCGCGTCGATGCCGGAGTCGGCCTGGGTATAAACCTGCAGGGTGTAGCCGAACTGGCCGCTTTCCGAGCCCATCAGCGCGAAGGGCACCGCGCCTGCCAGGTTGACCGCGAAGGGCGTCGGCCCGGTGGAGAAGCCGGCAATATGCAGGCGGCCGCTGCGCATAGCCTCGACCTGGGCGGCGTTGGACTGCACCGCAAAGAAGCGCACGTCGCGTCCGGTGACCTCCTCCAGGTGGCTAATGAAGGGCGCCCAGATATCGGAGTAGATGGCCGGGTCTTCTACCGGCGTGTAGGCAAAGATCAGGGTGTCGGGATCGGCCCACTGCGACTCGTCGGTGGGGCGGTCGGCCACCATGTCGCCGTCCCGGTCGCAGTAGATGACATCCAGATCGCCGCGTTCGCACTCTTCTTGCGCCAGGGCAAGAGAAGAAAACAGCGCGAGCGGGGCGAGCGCCAGGCTCAGCGACAGCAGGGTCAAGCAGCCGCGGCGAACTCTCGAGCGAGTCGCCAAGCCGGCGTTGGCAGCGGTGAAAGTCGTAGCAGGTGACATGAGGTAGGCTCCGTTATTTATTGTTGGGTATGGTTGTTCGCGTGTCAGTTGTCGAACGCCTCACTAAACTCTAGGTTGAGAGACGATAGCATGTCCATCCCCTTCCCACCGTTGGCTAGCGAGCGCCGCAATCAATACCTGCTGATGCGTCACGGCCACAGCGAGGCCAATCGTCAGGGCCGTATCGTCAGCGACCCGGCGCGCGGCATTGACGACTTTGGGCTCTCGGCCCGCGGCCAGGCGCAGCTCGACGCGCTGCTGAACAACTGGCCGCTGGCCGTGCCCAGCCGCATCGTGCACTCGGATTTTCTGCGTACCGCCCAGACGGCGGCGCGCGTCGCGCAGCGCTTTGGCCTCGACATGCAGGGCGAGCCGCGGCTGCGCGAGCGCTGCTTTGGCAAGCTGGAAGGCGAAAGCGACCGGCGCTACGCTGAAGTCTGGGTGCGTGATGCCCAGGCGGCCGACCACCGGGACCACGGCGTCGAGCCGCTGACGTCGGTGGCCGCGCGGATGCTTGAGCTGCTGGGTGAGCTTGAGTCTCGCTATCGCGACGAAACCCTGCTGCTGGTCGGCCACGGCGACCCCCTGCAGATTCTGCTCGCCGAGCTGGCCGGCGACGTGCGGCGCCATCGCGAGCGCGAACCGCTGGCTCCGGCGGCGCTGGTGAGGCTCTAGACACCTCTATTGGTAACACAGGGGATATAATATATGTTATTGATATATAAGTGATCTACTGCTGGCGACTTGCGCTACGGCCATGCATGCACCTGATTTCAACGACAGCTGCGCAACCTGAGAGAAGCAGGGAGAGTTGCCATGAAGAACGTATTCGTCGTGGGTCTTGATCCGTTCAATCGCCGCCTTCTGGAGGCGTTGCCGCAGGCCAAGGAGGTGCGTTTCCATGCCCTGCTGGATATCGATGAGGTGCGCGGTCGGCACGACTACCCGGTGGAGACGCTGCTTGACCGCTGCGAGCAGCGCCTGGGACGCTTTGATGGCAGCATCGACGCCTTCATGGGATTTCTCGACTTTCCGATATCGCTGATGGTTCCGCTGCTGTGCCAGCGCTACGGCACGCCCGGGCCCTCATTCGAGTCGGTGCTGCGCTGCGAGCACAAGCTGTGGGGTCGCCTGCTGCAGCAGGAGGTCATTGCCGAACACATTCCGCGTTTTGTGGGATTCGACCCCTACGCGGCGCAGACGCTCGACGGGTTCGGCCTGCCGACGCCTTTCTGGATCAAGCCGATTAAATCCTTTCAATCCTATCTTGCCTTCCTGATTCATGACGAGGCCAGCCTGAGCGCCGGCCTTCAGGAGATGCGCCGCAGCGTTGCGCGCCTTGTCGACCCGTTCAATCAGCTGCTCGAGCGCATTACGCTTCCCGAGGCCATTGCTCAGCAGCGCGAGGCCGTCGGCATTGCCGAGAGCCAGCTCACCGGCAGCCAGCATACGGTCGAAGGCTACGCCTTCGATGGCGAGGTCACGGTCTACGGCACGGTGGATTCGATTCAGGAGGCGGACTCCTCCTCCTTTCATTGCTACGAGTATCCCTCGCGTCTGCCGGCGGCGGTGCAGGCGCGGATGGCGCAAATCTGCGAACGGCTCATGCCGCATCTGGGCTATGACTACGGCGCCTTCAACGTGGAGTTCTTCTACGCTCAGGACGCCGATCAGCTGTGGCTGCTCGAGGTCAACTCGCGGCACTCCCAGTCGCACGCCTATCTCTTTCAGCAGCTCCACGGCGTCGCCAACCATCAGGTTGCCCTCGAACTCGCCCTGGGCCGACGTCCGGCGTTTCCCGAGCTCAATCCAAGGGCCGGCATCGCCGCCAAGTTCATGCTGCGAACGCGCGCTGATGCCTTCATCACCGGCGTGCCGACGCATCAGGAGCGCGCCGCGCTGGCGGAGCGCTTCCCCGATGCGCATCTGGAAGTGCTGGTACGGCCGGGGCAGCGCCTGTCGGATCTCGCAGCGCAGGACAGCTACAGCTACGAGATCGCGGACCTCTATCTCCGTGCGGCGGACGGCGAAGCGCTCGATCACGCCTACCGCGGCGCGCTTGAGGAGCTGACGTTTCGCGTCGCGCAGGAGGTTGAGAGGCCGCTGATCGTGTGAGGCGCCAGCCCGACCGGCCAGCTTGAACGAGGAGCTTTCATGGAGATTGTCGAAGCATTTCAGCACCGCGTGCGGCACGTGGAAAATCTCTGGATTCCTCTGCCCGACGGCATACGCCTGGCGGCCCGGGCGTGGATACCGGAAGGGGCGGACGATCGGCCGGTGCCGGCGGTGCTGGAGTACATTCCCTACCGCAAGGGCGACGTCACCCGGCAGCGCGACGAGGCGGTGCACCCGTTTCTCGCCGGCTACGGCTATGCCTGCCTGCGGGTCGATCTGCGCGGCAGCGGCGACTCCGACGGCCTGCTTACCGACGAATACCTGCCCCAGGAGCTGGATGACGGCGAGGCGCTGCTCGCCTGGATCGCCGAGCAGTCGTGGTGCAACGGCAGCGTCGGGATGCTCGGCATCTCCTGGGGCGGCTTCAACGGCCTGCAGCTTGCCGCGCGCCGACCGCCGGCGCTGAAGGCCGTTGTCAGCGTCTCTTCCACCGATGATCGCTACACCGACGACGTGCACTACATGGGCGGCTGCCTGCTGACCGAAAACTTCGCCTGGGCGGGCACGATGTGCGCGCATACGTCGCTGCCGCCGCATCCGGCGCAGGTGGGCGAGCGCTGGCGAACGATGTGGCACGAGCGCATGGAGGGCAGCGGTTACTGGCTCAGCGAGTGGCTTGCCCACCAGCACAGGGACGACTACTGGCGCTACGGGTCGGTGAATGAAGACTATGACGCCATCGATATTCCCGTGATGGCCGTTTCCGGCTGGGCCGATGGCTATTCCAACTCCGTCTTTCGCCTGATGAAAAATCTGCGCGGGCCGCGCGCCGGCCTGATCGGCCCCTGGGGACACAAGTACGCCTACGAGGCGCGCCCCGGGCCCGCCATCGACTTTCTCGGCGAGGTGGTGCGCTGGTTTGATCGCTGGCTCAAGGGCGTGGCAAACGGGGTCGAGGCCGAACCCATGCTGCGGGTGTGGATGCAGGGTGCCACGCCGCCGGATACCACGCTGGAAATGAGCTCCGGGCGCTGGATAGGCGAGGATAGCTGGCCGTCGCCGAGCATCCGAAGCCAGCGCTATCCGCTGCACTTTGGACGCATCGTCGACCCCGACGAGGGGCCGGGCGAAGGGCTGTACAGCCTGCAGTCGCCGCTGTCGGTAGGCCTGTTTGCCGGGCGCTGGTGCTCCTTCTCGGCGACGCCGGACCTGCCCCATGATCAGCGCGAGGAGGACGGCGGCGCGCTGGTATTCGACAGCGACCTCCTCGCCGCGCCCGTGGAGATTCTTGGCGCCCCCGTGATACAGCTGCGGCTGAGCGCCGACCGGCCGGTGGCGCAGGTGGCCGTGCGCCTTTCCAAGGTCGCGCCAAACGGCGAGACCACGCGCGTGACCTACGGCCTGTTGAACCTCACCCATCGCGACAGCCACGCCCGACCGCAGCCGCTCGCCGAGGGCGTCTTCTACGCTGTGGAGGTGCGACTCAACGAGATCGCCCAGTGCTTCCCCGCCGGGCACCGTCTGCGCGTGGCAATCTCCTCGTCCTACTGGCCGCTCGCCTGGCCGACGCCGGAGCCGGTGCGCCTGACGCTGGACCTGGCCGGCTGCGCGCTGACGCTGCCGCTGCGCCTCGGCGAGGGCGCCGATGCGGCCATGAGCCCGCTCGGCGAGCCGCGACGCGCGCCCCGCCCGGCCACGACGGTGCTGCGCCCGCGAGCCTACGAGTGGCGGGTGATCCGCGATTTGCTGAGCAATTGCACCACCATGGAGATCAAGAAGGACGAGGGCGGCTTTCGTTTTGATCGGCTGGGTCTGAGCATGTGGATCGACAGCGAAGAGCGCTACCGCTGCACGGGCAATGACCACGCCTCGGCGCGCGCCGAAAAGCGCACCGAGCGCCGCCTGACGTGCGGCGACTGGGACGTGCGCGTGGTCACCCGCACCTGGCTGTCCTCGGATACGCACGCCTTTCACCTGCGCGCCGAGATGGACGGCTATGAAAATGAGCGGCGGGTGCACAGCCACAACCTGGAGAAAACGATTCCCCGCGACCTGGTTTAGCCAGCGGCAGGGATGAGCAGGCTCAGTTGACGGCAGGCTGGCAAACGCCCAGGCGTGCCGCCATGACCTCGACCAGGCGCTCGCGCTGGGCCGGGGTGAAGCGCAGGCCCAGCTTGGTGCGCCGCCACAGCACGTCCTCGGGGCGACGCGCCCACTCGTGGTCGATCAGATAGTCGAGTTCGGCCATGCTCAGCCCCGCGCCGAGCGTCTCGCCGAGCTCGGCGGCGCTCTTTTTCCCGGCCAGAAACCGCAGGCAGAGCGTGCCGTAGCTGCGCGCGAAGCGCTGGGCCTGGTCGGGCGACAGGAAGGGGTATTCGGCCTGCAGCCGGGTCGCGAAGCTGGACTGGTCGTGAATGTCTCCGCCCGGCAGCGGCTCATCGGCCGTCCATGCCGGCCCCATGGCGGGCAGAAAGGGGGCCAGCTGCTCAAGCGCGGCCTCGGCGAGCTTGCGATAGGTGGTGATCTTGCCGCCGAACACCGACAGCAGCGGTGCCCTTTGAGCGGCGTGAGCATCGCCGCCCGAGTCGTCACCAACATCCAGATCCAGGGTGTAGTCCCGGGTCATGGCCGCCGGATCGTCGGACTCGTCGTCGCACAGCGGCCGCACACCGGCGAAGGTGCAGATGATATCGTTGCGCTCGAGTGTGCGGGTAAAGTGGTCATTGACCACGTCCAGCAGGTAGTCGATCTCCTCGGGGGTCGCCTCGACCCGGGCCGGGTCGCCCGCGTAGCGGCGGTCGGTGGTGCCCACCAGGCTGTAGTCGTCCTCCCACGGCAGCACGAAGACGATGCGCTGGTCGCTGTGCTGCAGGATATAGGCGCGCTCGTCCTGGTTGAGGCGCGGCACCACCAGATGGCTGCCCTGGATCATGCGAATGGCGTAGCGCGAAGGGCGCGCCAGGCGCTCCCTGATCAGCTGTTCGACCCAGGGGCCGGTGGCATTGACCAGCGCGCGCGCGCGGCGGGTGAAGCGCTGCCGGCTGTCGACGTCTTCAAGCGTCAGCTCCCAGTGCCTCTCAGCGCCATCTCCCGGGATCTCGCGGGCGCTGACGCAGCGGGTGCGTACCAGTACTTCGGCGCCGTGCGCGCGAGCCTGAACGGCGTTGAGCACCACCAGCCGCGCATCGTCTACCCAGCAGTCGGAATACTCGAAGCCGCGCTTGAGGTCGGGAGCCAGGCCCAGCGCGGAGTCGATACGAATGCCCCGGGAGCCCGGCAGCCGCCGCAGTCGGCTCAGGTGGTCGTAGAGAAACAGGCCGGCGCGGATCATCCAGGCGGGGCGCAGGTGCGAGCGATGGGGCAGGATGAAGCGCAGCGGCCAGATGATATGCGGCGCCTTGGCCAGCAGCACCTCGCGCTCTTTCAGCGCCTCGCGCACCAGCCGGAATTCACGGTGCTCCAGATAGCGCAGGCCGCCGTGGATCAGCTTGCTGCTGGCCGAGGAGGTCGCGCCGGCCAGGTCGCCCTGTTCGCACAGCCCCACGGCCAAGCCGCGCCCCGCCGCGTCGGCCGCGATGCCGGCGCCGTTGATGCCGCCCCCGATCACGTACAGATCCAGCAGTTTGTCCGATGTTGTCAAAGTTGTCTCCGGCTAGCGCTGCGACGGCTGATCAGAATCTGGCGAATATCGCGCAATGATACCCACGCGTGAGGTCTGCTGGCACTTCAGGGTAGCAACTATTATCTTGATGCCATCTCCGATGCCCGGCGCATCAAATATCCGCTCGAAGGGCTTGACCGGTCTTGGCGAGAGGCGGGCCAGAAGACCCGCCCGATGATCATTCGCGCGAGCCGGCGGCCATCCACGCCTCCATCAGCTGGTCGTAAGGAACGGTGGTGCCCTGGGGCATCTCGTCGTCCAGCCGGGGCTTGGGCGCGCCGGGCTGGTCGAGCCAGTACTGCGGGTCGCGCTCCTCGTTGAGGTTGGGCGCATAGGTCGAGAAGACCTTGGCCCGCGCCAGGCGTGCCATGATGCCGTCGAGATCCCCGGCCAGGTTGTCGAGCGCTTCCTGAGGGGCTATGTCGCCGCTGACCGCCGGCGCCAGGTTCTGCCACCACAGCGGTGCCATGCGCGGATAGTCCGGCACGTTGGTGGAAGACGGCGTCCAGTTGGACTCGTTGGGGCTGCGGTAGAACTCCACCAGACCACCCAGCTTAGGCGCCATCTCGGTCATCTGCTCGGAGAAGATATCCGACCTGCGAATCGGCGTGAGGCCGGCCATCAGCTTCTCCAGGGACACCGTCTTGGAGACGCTGAACTGGGCGAACAGCCAGGCCGCAGTGCGGCGATCCTCAGGGGTGGAGTCGAAGAAGGTCCAGGCTCCCACGTCCTGATAGCCAACCTTCATGCCCTCCTCCCAGTACGGCCCGGTGGGCGACGGCGCCATGCGCCACCTGGGCGTGCCGTCGTCTTCGGTCACCGGCAGACCGGCGTCGGTCATGTCGGCGGTGAAGGCGGTGTACCAGAAGATCTGCTGGGCAACATTGCCCTGGGCCGGCACCGGCCCCGCCTCGCCGAAGGTCATGCCGCTGGCTTCGGGCGGCGCGTATTTCTCCAGCCAGTCGACCATCTTGGTCACGGCGAAGATCGAGGCCGGGGAGTTGGTGGCACCGCCGCGGCTGACGCTGGCGCCCACCGGCTCGCTCTTCTCGTTGACGCGGATCCCCCAGTCGTCGACCGGGTTGCCAAACGGCACGCCGGGGCTGCCCATGCCGGCCATGGAGAGCCAGGAGTCATGGAAGCGCCAGCCCAGCGACGGGTCGCGACGACCGTAGTCCATGTGGCCGTAGACCTTGGTGCCGTCGATCTCGCCGACGTGGTCGGTGAAAAATTCGGCGATATCCTCGTAGGCGGTCCAGTTGGTCGGCACGCCCAGGTCATAGCCATAGATGTCGCGGAACTGCTTTTGGAGATCCTCGCGCTGGAACCAGTCGTAGCGGAACCAGTAGAGGTTGGCGAACTGCTGATCGGGCATCTGGTAGATGCTGCCGTCGGGCCCGGTGCCGTACTGGATGCCGATGAAGTCGTCGAGGTCCAGGGTTGGCAGCGTATAGTCGGCCCACTCGTTGTCCATGGCCTGGGAGAGATTCACGGTGGTGCCGTAGCGGATATGCGTACCGATCGAGTCGGTGTCGTTGACGTAGGCGTCGTAGATGTTGCGACCCGACTGCATCTGGGTCTGCATGTTGTTGACCACGTCTCCTTCACCGATGATGTTGTGAGTGATATCGATGCCGGTCAGCTCGCCGAAGGCCTTGGCCAGCACGTCGCGCTCGTAGACGTGCGTGGTCAGCCCTTCCGCCACGGTGTTGATCTTCATGCCGCGAAACGGCTCGGCGGCCTCGGCGAACCACATCAGCTCCTCGATCTGCTCCTCGCGGGACAGCGTCGAGTCCTGGAAGTGCTCATCGACCAGCCGCTCGGCAACGGCCCGGGCGTCCTGGCTGGCAGCGTAAAGAGGCATGCTGGCCAGCATGATGCCGGCCGTCAGCAGTGAGAGTCGTATTGTTGTCGTTTTCATGGTGACCTCGTTGGTTGTTGTCGTTGTCGTTCGTCCTTGAACCTTCGGCTCCCTAGTGTTTCTGTCAGCCCCAGCGCAACAGGATCAGCAGCCAGAGAATTGATGCGCCCAGGGCCAGCCAGATGCTGAGCGGGGTGAAGCCCACCACCAGCAGGTGGATATAGGCAGCGAAGAGCAGCCCGATGAAGAGTCGATCGCCGCGGGTAGTCGAGAGCGGTAAAAACCCCTTGCGCTCGACCGTCGGTGAGACCAGCTCCCAGGCCGTCATGCCGGCCAGCATGACGGCGATGACCGCGAAGAAGACCGCGGTGGGCGTGGTCCAGACCATCCATTGCATGTCGCGTCCTCCTCAGGTCCGTCCCAGGGCGAAGCCCCTGGCGATGTGGTTGCGCACGAAGTAGACCACCGCGATCCCCGGCAGGATAGTCAGCGCGCCGGCCGCCGCCAGCGTTCCCCAGTCGATACCCGAGGCGCCTCTGGTCTGGGTCATCACCGAGGCGATGGGCTGGGCACCGGTGGAGGTCAGGGTGCTGGCCAGCAGCAGCTCGACCCACGAGAACATGAACAGGAAAAACAGCGTCACGCCGATCCCGGAGCGGATCATGGGGATGAAGATCTTCACGAAGAACGTCGGAAAACGGTAGCCGTCGATGAAGGCCGTCTCGTCGATCTCCCTGGGCACGCCGCTCATGAACCCCTCGAGGATCCACACCGCCAGCGGGATGTTGAACAGGCAGTGGGCCAGGGCCACGGCGATGTGGGTATCGAACAGCCCCACCGTGTAATACAGCTGAAAGTAAGGCAGCAGGAAGACCGCCGGCGGCGCCATCAGGTTGGTCAGCAGCCAGAAGAACAGATGCTTGTCGCCAATGAACCGGTAGCGGCTGAAGGCGTAGGCCGCCGGCAGCGCCACCGCGATGCTGATCAGCATGTTCATCAGCACGTAGGTGATCGAGTTTACATAGCCCATGTACCAGCTGGGTGTGGTGAAGATCTTGACGTAGTGCTCGACGGTGAAGTTTTCCGGCCACAGGGTCAGTCCGCCGAGGATCTCGGTGTTGGACTGGAAGGACATGTTGAGCAGCCAGTAGATCGGCAGCAGCACAAAGACGATATAGGCGGCCATCAGGCCCCGGCGGCGCCACTGGCGAGAGGCCGGACGCGCCCGGCGGCGACGCTTGTTGTCGGCGGCCGCGGCACGCCGACGCACGGCGCCGGGGGTTCTGGGCAGCGAATCACTCATTCGGTCCCTCCTGGCGCCTGATGGCTGTCGTCTTTCTGCATGGTCATGATCGCGGTGTAGAACACCCAGGTGACCAGCAGGATGATCAGGAAGTAGATCAGCGAGAAGGCCGCCGAGGGTCCCAGATCCTGCTGGCCGATGGCCATGGTAGTCAGCGACTGGCTGAGAAAGGTCGTGGAGCTGCCGGGCCCGCCGCCGGTGAGCACGAAAGGCTCGGCGTAGATCATGAAGGAGTGCATGAAGCGCAGCAGCACGCCGATCACTAGCACGTTGGTGAGCTTGGGCAGCTGGATATAGCGAAACACGGCCCACTTCGAGGCGCGGTCGATGCGCGCCGCCTGGTAGTAGGCATCGGGAATCGCGCGCAGGCCGCTGTAGCACAGCAGGGCGATCAGCGGCGTCCAGTGCCAGACGTCCATCAGGATGATGGTCGCCCAGGCGTCCACCGGGCTCGCCGTGATGTTGTAGCCGTAGCCGAGCTCGCGCAGGCTCCAGCCCATCAGGCCGATGTCGCCCCGGGTGAAGAGCTGCCAGATGCTGCCCACCACGTTCCAGGGAATCAGCAGCGGCATGGTCACCAGTATCAGTACTGCGGAGGCCGGCCAGCCGCGCTTGGGCATGATCAGCGCGACGCCGATGCCCAGCGGCACTTCGACGGCCAGCACCGTCAGCGAGAAGGCGAACTGG
>DATHXP010000025.1:0-7642 GCA_035459605.1 Halomonas sp.
CCAGTCCACAGCGTTTTCATCGACATGACACACTACATCACTTGCATGATGGTGGGTGGTACTGGGTTCGAACCAGTGACCCCCAGCTTGTAAGGCTGGTGCTCTCCCAGCTGAGCTAACCACCCGGTCATGTGGCGACGCATTCTACACGGAGCCGGCTGGAAGTCAACGCGATTTTCGCTGCAAGCATGCCTTTATCCCGCTGGGAGCCTACGGCATAACTCTTGCCCTTTCATTGGTTTGTCCATCACGTCACGCGCGGCGACCTCTCCAGCCTCAGGCGTCTGGTTGCGGGCGTGACAAAATGTCGCACACAGGTGTCCGCTTGATCTTATCGACCCGCGCGCCCCGGCAGAACGTCCGACGCCTGCCGGGCAGGAAATGCGACGCGCACCTGCCGCTATCTGGCTCTCCGCGCTCAGTATCGATAGAGTATCGGTTCAGCTTGTAAGCAGGCTGCGTTAATATTCACTGCGGCACTTGACCTGCATCATCCTGCGCGAAGGCCTGCCAGGGCAGAATGTCGCAGGCGACCCCCAACCGCGTTCGATGGGAACCTGATCATGAGCACAGCACTGGAACATCCGACCTACAACTACAAGGTAGTTCGGCAGTTCGCGATCATGACCGTTGTGTGGGGCATCGTGGGCATGTCCCTCGGTGTACTCCTCGCCTCACAGCTGGTCTGGCCGGAACTTAACCTTGGGCTTCCGTGGACGAGCTTCGGCCGTCTGCGCCCGCTGCATACCAACGCCGTCATCTTCGCCTTCGGCGGCTCGGCGCTGATGGGCACGTCGTACTATGTGGTACAGCGCACCTGTCAGACGCGGCTATTCTCCGACAGGCTCGCCGCCTTCACGTTCTGGGGCTGGCAGGCGGTGATCATCGGCGCGGTGATCAGCCTGCCGCTGGGGCATACCACCACCAAGGAATACGCCGAGCTGGAGTGGCCGATCAACATCCTGCTGGCGGTGGTGTGGATCAGCTATGCCATCGTATTTCTGGGCACCATCAAGCTGCGCAAGACCCCCCACATCTATGTGGCCAACTGGTTCTACGCGGCCTTCATCCTGACCATCGGCGTGCTGCACATCGTCAACAACGCGGCGATTCCGGTCACCGCGATGTACTCCATCTCCATCTACTCCGGCGCCATCGACGCCATGGTGCAGTGGTGGTACGGCCATAATGCGGTCGGCTTCTACCTGACGGCCGGCTTCCTTGGCATGATGTACTACTTTGTGCCCAAGCAGGCCGAGCGCCCGGTCTACTCTTACCGTCTCTCCATCGTCCACTTCTGGGCGCTGATCATGGTCTACATGTGGGCCGGCCCGCACCACCTGCACTACACCGCCCTGCCCAACTGGACTCAGTCGCTGGGCATGGTGCTCTCCATCATCCTGCTGGCACCCTCCTGGGGCGGCATGATCAACGGCATGATGACGCTCTCCGGCGCCTGGCATAAGCTGCGCACCGATCCGACCCTGCGCTTCCTGGTGGTGGCCCTGTCGTTCTACGGCATGTCGACCTTCGAAGGCCCGATGATGGCGGTGAAGACCGTCAACGCCCTCTCCCACTACACCGACTGGACCGTCGGCCACGTCCATGCCGGGGCGCTTGGCTGGGTGGCCATGATCACCATCGGCTCCATGTACCACCTGATCCCGCGCCTGTTCGGACGCACCCAGATGTATTCCGTGAACCTGATCGCGGCGCACTTCTGGCTGGCGACCATCGGCACCGTACTCTACATCGCCTCCATGTGGGTCAACGGCATCATGCAGGGCCTGATGTGGCGCGCGGTCAACCCCGACGGCACCCTGATGTACACCTTCATCGAGTCCGTCGTGGCCAGCGGTCCGGGCTACCTGGTACGGATGATCGGCGGCCTGTGCTGGCTGGTCGGCATGCTGATCATGGCCTACAACGTGTTCATGACCACGCGCCGTCAGCAGAGCATCAGCCAGCCGCTTGCGCAGACTGCTTGAGCTAAACAGGGAACGAGATTGCAATGAGACACGAGATTGTCGAAAAGAACGTCGGTCTGCTTGCCGTACTGATCCTGGTGGTGATCAGCTTCGGCGGCCTGGCGGAGGTGGTGCCGCTGATGTTCCAGAAACAGACCACCGAGCCGGTTGAGGGCCTCGAGCCCCTCTCCGCCCTGGAGCTGGCCGGGCGCGGCATCTACCGCCGGGAAGGCTGCGTGGGCTGTCATTCCCAGATGATTCGCCCCTTCCGTGCCGAAACCGAACGCTACGGCCACTACAGCGTAGCCGGCGAGCTGGTCTACGAGCACAACTTCCTGTGGGGCTCCAAGCGCACCGGGCCGGACCTGGCGCGCGTCGGCGGCCGCTACAGTGACGACTGGCACCGCGCCCATCTCTACAACCCGCGCGACGTGGTCCCCGAATCGGTCATGCCGGCCTACCCCTGGCTGTTTGAAAACACCCTGAGCGGCGACGTCATCGGCAAAAAAATGCGCGCCATGCGCACCCTGGGCGTGCCCTACACCGATGCACAGATCGCCAGCGCCCGCGACGAGGTTCGCGGCAAAACCGAGATCACAGCGCTGGTTGCCTATCTGCAACAGCTCGGCACCGTTCTGAAGGACGCGCGCTGATCATGGATACCGGGACCATTCGCGGCATTGTCGTCATTGTGCTGATCATCGCTTTCGCCACGCTCACCTTTTGGGCGTACTCGAAACGGCGCAAGCCGGACTTCGACGAAGCGGCCAATCTGCCGTTCGCCGATGAAGATGAAGATAGCCTGCCCAACCGTGACACCAGCGCCTCGCGAGAGGGCGCATCCCGACATGACAAGGGAGAGAGGAACACATGAACAATCTTTGGGATGACTCCTTATCCGGCTTCTGGAGCGTCTGGATCATTGTCATCACGCTGGGCACCATCGCCATTAGCGCCTGGCTGCTGTTGGCCAACCGCAAGACCGACAAATCGCCGGATGCTCAGGGCAACGTGGAAACCACCGGCCATGCCGCCGACGGCATCGAGGAGTATGACAACCCGCTGCCGCGCTGGTGGTTCTACCTGTATGTCGGCACAGTTGTTTTTTCGCTGGGCTACCTGGTGCTCTACCCGGGGCTTGGCAACTACGCCGGCCTGCTGGGCTGGAGTCAGGAAAGCCAGTGGGAAAAGGAAGTGGCGTATGCAGAGGAGCATTTCGCGCCGATCTTCGAACAGTATCAGGATGTGCCCATTCCCGAGCTGGCCAAGGATGACGAGGCGATGCAGGTGGCCGAGCGCATCTATTTGAACAACTGCGCGATCTGCCACGGTTCCAACGCCCAGGGCGGCTACGGCTTTCCCAACCTGACCGACGATGACTGGCTCTACGGCGGCTCACCGGAAAATATTGTGACCACCCTCACCAGCGGTCGCAACGGTCTGATGCCGTCCTGGCAGCAGCTCGGCGAGGAGAACATCGAGAACGTTACCCAGCACGTTCTGTCGCTGTCAGACCTGGAGCATGACGCCCAGCGCGCCGAGAGCGGTGCGGCGACCTTCGCTTCGGTGTGTGCCGCCTGCCACATGCCCGACGGCAGCGGCAACCAGGCGCTGGGCGCACCCAACCTGACCAACAATATCTGGCTCTACCAGCAGCCCGGCCAGAGCGTGGCAGACTCGGTGCGTCAGACCCTGCGCAACGGGCGTAACGGCCACATGCCGGCCCAGGCCGCCTATATCGGTGAGGACAAGGTCCACCTGGTGGCGGCCTATGTCTTCGGCCTCAGCCAGGGAGAATAGCGCCGGCCTGGCATAAGCTCCCGTGGCGCGGTAGAAATAGGGTGTGACCATTGGTCGCACCCTTTCTCGCTGAATGCACCGCTCGATACAATATATGCATCAATACCATCAACATCTAACGAGACAGGGCGCCAGACCCTGCCGCCTTGATTCACCGTCTGCCGTGAGCCTGCCATGAGCGAGAAGATTCCGACCCAGGATATAACCCCGGATCCGGTGCAGCACCATCCGCAAGGGGCTGCTGAGCAGGAGATGTACGCCAGCCGCAAGCATATTTACGTTCGCGAGATAAAAGGGCTCTTCCAGCGCCTTCGCCGCGCTTCCAACTGGGTGCTGATGCTGGGCTTTTTCCTGCTGCCGTGGATCTCCTGGGGAGGGCGTCCAGCAGTGTGGTTCGACCTGCCCGGTCGCGAGTTCCACATCTTCAGCGCCACCTTCTATCCGCAGGAATTCGTGCTGCTGTCATGGCTGCTGATCATCTGCGCCTTTGGCCTGTTCTTCATCACAGTATTTGCTGGCCGCGTGTGGTGCGGCTACACCTGCCCGCAGAGCGTCTGGACCTTTCTGTACATCTGGGTCGAGCACCGCATCGAAGGCAATCGCAACCGCCGCATGAAGCTCGACAAGCGCAAGCTGGACGGCGACAAGGTCGGGCGCAAAACCGTCAAGCACGCCATCTGGCTGCTGATCGCGGCGGCCACCGGCATTGCCTTTGTCGGCTACTTCACCCCGATCCGCGAGCTGGTCGTCGAGCTGCCGCTGCTCGAGGCTAACGGCTGGTCCTACTTCTGGGTCGGCTTCTTCACCCTGTTCACCTACCTTAACGCCGGCTGGCTGCGCGAGCAGGTGTGCATCTACATGTGCCCCTACGCCCGCTTTCAAGGCGTGATGTTCGACCGCGATACCCTGATCGTCTCCTACGACGCTAACCGCGGCGAGCCGCGCGGTCACCGCAAGCGGAGCATCCCCCACGCAGAGCTTGCGACCGCCGGGCTTGGCGACTGCATCGACTGCGACCTGTGCGTCCAGGTCTGCCCCACGGGCATCGACATCCGCGACGGCCTGCAGTACGAGTGCATCACCTGCGCGGCCTGCATCGACGCCTGCGACAGCGTGATGGACAAGATGGGCTACCCGCGCGGACTGATCCGCTACACCACCGAGAATGCGCTTGAAGGCAAGCCGACGCGCATTCTGCGGCCGCGCCTGGTCGGCTATCTGCTGGCCCTGCTGGTCATGATCGGGCTCTTTACCTGGGCCGTCACCGACCGCAGCGCGGTGGGCTTCGACGTGGAGCGCGACCGCGGCCAGCTGTTCCGCACTACCGCAAGCGGCGAGATCGTCAACACCTACACCGTCGTGGTGCGCAACCTCGACCGGCAGGACCACCGCTACCGGCTGTCGGCCTCGGGCCTGCCGGGACTGAAGCTGAATACCGACGCGGTGCGGGTAGCGGCGGGCAAGTCGCGCCAGCTGGTCATCGAGGCCAGGGCGCCGGCTGACAGCATCAGCCAGCCCAGCCACGACATCCTGCTGCGCATCGAGGCGACCGATGGCGACATCCACCTCGAGCGCGACAGCCGCTTCCTAGGAGGCACCCGCTAATGAAGGCCAACGCCACTGTCAGGCCCTGGTACAGGGAGTTCTGGCCATGGTTCATCATTTCCCTGCTGGGCGCATCGGTGCTGTTCAGCATGACGTTCCTGTTCTTCTCGATTCGCTACTATGACGGCACCGTCGCCGAGGACTACTACAAGGACGGGCTGGCGATCAACGCCCAGCTGGCCAAGCAGGACCACGCCCGGGCGCTGGGACTCAAGGCGACCCTGCGGGCCGACCCCGCCACGGGAGACATGGTGATTGATCTTGAAGGCGAGCGCCGTCCCGAGCAGCTGGTGCTGGCCATGATCTTCCCCACCGAGAACGATCACGACCGGACCCTGGTGCTCGAGCACGTGCACGCCGGTCGCTACGTGACTTCGATAGACGCGCCTCTGCGCTATCGCTGGTACCTGCACCTGCAGCCGGAGGAGGGCCAAAACGCCGAGTGGCGCCTCACCGGGGAGGCCACCTTCCCCACCGCCGACACCATCACCCTGTCGCCGGGGATCTGAGCGGCATCAATGACCGCGACCATCGAACACGCCGCGCCCCAGGCGCTCGACTGCTACCACTGCGGCAGCCGCGTGCCTCGCGGGGCACCCTGGACTCTCCATCTCGATGGCGGTGAGCAGCCGCTGTGCTGTCCCGGCTGCGAGGCCGTGGCCCACGCCATCGTCAAGGGCGGCCTGGCGGGCTACTACCGCTACCGCACCGAGCTGCCCGAGCGTCCCGATGCGCACCAGATAAAGCCCGATACCTGGGCGATTTTCGACGACCCCGGCCTGCAGCAGCGCTTCGTTCACGCCGAGCCCGACGGTCAGGGCGTCCACGTCACCCTGGCCGTGGACGGCATTACCTGCGCCGCCTGCGCCTGGCTGATCGAGCATCGTCTCAACGCCCTGGACGGCATTCTCTCCAGCGCCGTCAACCTCAGCCATCACCGCCTGCGGGTCGCCTGGGACTCCGAGCGCCTGAGCCTGTCACGCATCCTGGCGGAGCTGGCGGCCATCGGCTATCCCTCGCAGCCCTACGAGCCGGACGCCGCCCAGCTTCGCCTGCAGCGCGAAGAGCGCATGAGCATCCGCCGCCTGATCGTGGCCGCCGCCGGCATGATGCAGGTGATGATGTTCTCGATCCCCCACTACTTTGCCGCCGAAGGTGAAATCAGCGCCGACTTCAGCGCCCTGTTCACCTGGCTGGCCTTTGCCCTGACCACGCCGGTGGTGCTGTTCTCGGCGCAGCCCTTCTTTCGCGGCGCGCTGCGCGACATACGCAGCCGCCAGCTGGGCATGGACGTGCCGGTCTCGCTGGCCATCGGCTCGGCCTATGTCGCCAGCGCCTGGAGCGTCTTCTTCGGCGGCGACATCTACTTCGACTCGGTGGTGATGTTCACCTTCTTTCTGCTGTTTGGCCGCTACGTGGAAATGCGCGCGCGACGCCGCAGCGGCCGCATCGGCAATGCGCTGGCTCAGGTCCTGCCGCTATCGGCGACGCGGCTGGAGGATAACGGCCAGGAGCGCATCGTGCCCGCCAGCGACCTGCGCGAAGGCGACCGGGTGCTGGTCAAGCCCGGCCACGGCGTGCCCGCCGACGGCATCGTCGAAGAGGGCGAGTCCAGCCTCGACGAATCCATGCTCAGCGGCGAATACCTGCCGGTCAGTCGCGCCGTCGGCGACGGCGTGACCGGCGGCAGCCAGAACATCGCCAGCCCGCTGACCGTTCGCGTGACCCGCGCCGGCAAGGACGCCCGGGCCGCCAGCATCGTCGACCTGACCGACCGCGCCTTCGCGCATCGCCCGCGAATCGCAGAGAAAACCGCGCGTCTCGCCCACCACTTCGTGCTCCAGGTGCTGATCCTGTCGGTGGTGGTCGGCACCGTCTGGTGGTTCATCGACCCGCAGCGCGCCTTCTGGGTGACGCTCTCGGTGCTGGTAATCACCTGCCCCTGCGCGCTGGCGCTGGCCACCCCCACGGCGCTGACGGCGGCCCACGGCCAGCTGCGCCGCCGTGGCGTGCTGATCACCCGCGCCGACGCACTGGAAACGCTGTCGACTCTCGACCGGGTGGTGTTCGACAAGACCGGCACGTTGACCGCCGGGGAGATGACGCTGGTCGAGGTCAGACGGCTTAAAGAAAGCGCCGGCGACGCTAATAATTCCTACGACGAGGATGCGCTGACGCGCATCGCCGCGGCCCTGGAGACCCGGTCCGAGCACCCCATTGCAAGGGCCTTTAGCCCCTATCGTGACCACGGCCTGAACGCCGAAGCGATC
>DATHXP010000026.1:0-1690 GCA_035459605.1 Halomonas sp.
AAAAGACTTCCGGGATTTTGTCAACGACGTGCGCGGCAACGTCGGCAGCCTGCAGGAGCAGGCCAGCAAGCTCTCGGGCGCATTCACCAAGGTCGTTGGCGGCGCCAATGTGCTGATCGGCGGGTTGCGCGTCGCCTACAACGGCCTTGGCGCCGTGATTGCCGGCGTGGTTACGGCAGCCACAGACGGCTCGCGCCTGCTGCTGCGGGCGTTTGATTTTGCGACGGTCGGGCTATTCAATTGGGCCAAGACCGCCGACCAGGAGCTGGGGCATCTGCGGGAATCGTTCGCTGAGACCACCCGGGGATTTTATGAAGATCTCGGCGCTTCCACGGCTCAGCTAGTCAAGGGATGGGAGCAGATCGCCCAGACTAACCGGGAGGGCGCGAAGAGGGCGGGCGAAGGAATCGCCGACGAGATCGCTGATCCAGCTCAATCAGCCGAAGAGTATCTGCAGGGGCTCAAGGATGCACTGAGGGAATCCGGCCTGAGCGCACAGCAGCTGGGCGAGGACGTAGGCGGCACCAAGAAAGAGTTTGAGGAGGCCGCCGCCGGCATCGACCGGATGACCGAGGCGCTGGAAGGCAATGCAGCGGCCAGCGACAAGGCATCGCGGTCGTCAAAGACGCAGGCAGCATCGACCGACGACCTGGGCAAATCGACCAGCCGCCAGGTGCAGCGCACCAAGGATCTATCAGGAACCACTCAGCAGCTCTCGGCGGAAGCCGATGACGCTAGCGGCCGCATGGTTCGCCTGGCCGGCTCGATAAATCTGGGGGCTGCAGCACAAGAGAAGTTCAACGCCGCACTTGCCAAGTGGCAGGGCGGTGGCACTGCCACTTACATCCAGCACTTCAAGAGATCGCTCGAAGGCGCCTTGGAGGTGCAGCAGCGCGTCGAGCTCGCCCAGGGTCGGCTGAACACCCTGCAGAACCAGGGCGTATCGGTAACGCAGAATTTTGCCGCGGCAAACCGCGAGCTGCGTTACGAGCTGATGGAGGTGCGCGGCGAGACTGAACGCCTAGCCGAAGCGCAGGAGCGCGAGCGCGAAGAGGCCCTGCGGGCGCAGCTGGCACTGGCGCAAGCCCAGGGTGATGAAGAGCGCGTCGAGCAAATCCGCGAAAACATCCGCCTTACACGGGAGCTTGAGCGCGAACGTGAGCGCGAGGCCCAGAACGAAAAGCGTCGAGAGCAAGACCGCGACCCGCAGGCCGACAAGGAAGCGGCCGAAGCGCTCGAGCGGGCTTCGCGCGGTGGAACGATCCGGCAGGAGATCACGGTCCGCATCGAGTCCGGTATCGGCCGGGATGGCAGGGCGGAACTGAGCCAGGCCGACCTTGACCGCTTGGCCGACCGAATCATGCAGCGGATTGACATCGACAGGGCCCGAACGTGAACTGGACCATCGACACCATCGAACTGCCCGGCGACCTGCGCTGGGCAGACCGGCACTGGTCGCCCACCAAGCAGGCCGAGGATCTCTCCCTGGCCGGCGGTGTACTGATCCAGAAATCCACCCAGACAGCCGGGCGTCCGATCACCCTCGAGACCTGGGCCGGCGTGCTCGTCGACTACACGCAGGTCGTCGCCTCGAAGCGCTGCGCGACAACGCAGCCACGGGCGTGTTCACCGTGACGGCCCCGGACAACACCGAATACCAGTGTCGATTTCGACACGCCGACGGCAACCC
>DATHXP010000027.1:0-13275 GCA_035459605.1 Halomonas sp.
TACGTCATTGAGCGTGCCTTTGTAGAGAAGTGAGCTAAGCTCCTGGCTTTTGTAGGAGCTGCCTTCAGGCTGCGACGGGCGCCGCCAGGCGCCCCGATAACGCCACCGAATCTGCCATTGGCACCAACCCTGCCGCCGCTGCGCGGCGGTTTCGCGATGTAAACATCGCTCCCACGAAACCCAGAATGTAGGCATGCGCCAGGTTATTGTGGGAGCTGTGTGCTTAGCGGATCTTGGGGTCCAGCTCGCCGCGCTCGTAGCGCTTGAACATCTCTTCGAGGCTGATCGGCTTGATTCTGCTGGCGTTGCCGGCGGTGCCGAAGGCCTCGTAGCGTGCGATGCAGATGTCTTTCATCGCGGTCACGGTGGCGGACAGGTACTTGCGCGGGTCGAACTCGGCGGGGTTCTGCGCCAGGAAGCGCCGCACGGCGCCGGTGGAGGCCAGGCGCAGGTCGGTGTCGATGTTGACCTTGCGCACCCCGTGTTTGATGCCTTCGACGATCTCCTCGACCGGCACGCCGTAGGTCTCGGGGATGGCGCCGCCGTATTCGTTGATGACTTCGAGCCACTCCTGGGGCACCGAGGAGGAGCCGTGCATCACCAGGTGCGTGTCCGGAATGCGCGCGTGGATCTCCTTGATGCGCTGGATGGACAGGGTGTCGCCGGTGGGCGGCCGGGTGAACTTGTAGGCGCCGTGGCTGGTGCCGATGGCAATGGCCAGCGCATCGACGCGGGTCGCCTTGACGAAGTCGGCGGCCTCTTCGGGGTCGGTGAGCAGCTGTTCCCTGTCCAGCTTGCCCTCGGCGCCGACGCCGTCTTCCTCGCCGGCCATGCCGGTTTCCAGGCTGCCCAGACAGCCCAGCTCACCCTCGACGGAGACGCCGCAGGCGTGCGCCATCTCGACGGTGCGCCGGGTGACGTCGACGTTATAGTCGTAGTCGGCCGGGGTCTTGCCGTCTTCCCTGAGCGAGCCGTCCATCATCACCGACGAGAAACCCAGCTGGATAGAGCGCTGGCAGACCGCCGGGCTGGTGCCGTGATCCTGATGCATGACCACCGGGATATGCGGAAACTCTTCAACCGCGGCCAGAATCAGGTGGCGCAGGAAGGGTGCGCCGGCGTACTTGCGCGCACCGGCCGAGGCCTGAACGATCACCGGCGAGTCGGTTTCGTCGGCGGCTTCCATGATGGCGCGCATCTGCTCGAGGTTGTTGACGTTGAATGCCGGCACGCCGTACTCGTGTTCGGCGGCGTGGTCCAGCAGTTGGCGCAGGCTGATCAGTGCCATGAAATCACCTCTTTGCGTGTGGGCCGGTGTCGGACACCGTCTCCGTTCATCAGGTTATGTTCGTATGCGGGTTCGTTGCGCTGTTCGCTATGTGCGTCGCGCGTAAATCATCAGTTAGCCGGCGGCGGCTTCCAGCGCCGCGACGGCGGGCAGCGTCTTGCCCTCGACGTATTCCAGGAAGGCGCCGCCGCCGGTGGAAATGTAGGATAGCTGCTCGGCGATGCCGTACTTGTCGATGGCGGCCAGGGTATCGCCGCCGCCGGCAATCGAGAAGGCGTCGCTGTCGGCGATGGCCCGGGACAGCGCCTCGGTGCCGTGGCCGAACTGGTCGATCTCGAATACCCCCACCGGGCCGTTCCACAGGATGGTGCCGGCGGCCTTGAGCTGCTCGCCCAGGCGCGCGGCGGTGTCGGGGCCGATATCGAGAATCATCTCGTCGTCGCCCACCTGGTCGACCGGGCGCACCGCGGCGGTAGCGGCGTCGGAAAGCTCGGTGGCCACCACGACATCGCTGGGCAGCGGAATCTCCACCTTGGCCATCAGGGCCCTGGCCTGGTCGATCAGGTCGGCCTCGTGGAGCGACTTGCCGATGTTGTAGCCTGCCGCGGCGATGAAGGTGTTGGCGATGCCGCCGCCGACGATCAGCTGGTCGCACTTCTCGGAGAGGGCGTTGAGCACGTCGAGCTTGGTGGAGACCTTGGCGCCGCCGACGATGGCCGTCATGGGGCGTCGGGGCGTGGCCAGCGCTTTTTCTAGCGCATCCAGCTCGGCGGCCAGCAGCGGCCCCGCGCAGGCGATGGGGGCGAAGCGTACCACGCCGTGGGTCGAGGCCTGGGCGCGATGGGCGGTGCCGAAGGCGTCCATCACGTAGATATCGCACAGCGCGGCATACTGGCGCGCCAGCGCCTCGTCGTCGGCTTTTTCGCCGGGGTTGAAGCGCACGTTCTCGAGCAGCACCACCTCGTCATCGCCCACCTCGACCCGCTGGCCCAGGTAGTTGGTGACCAGGCGCACCCGGCGGTCGAGCAGATTGCCCAGGTGGTCGGCCACCGGCGCCAGCGAGAACTCATCCGCCGGCTGCCCTTCGGTGGGGCGGCCCAGGTGGCTCATCAGCAGCACCCGCGCGCCGGCGTCGATTGCCGCCCGGATGGTCGGCAGGCAGGCGCGCAGGCGGGCGTCGCTGGTCACCTTGCCGTGCTTGACGGGCACGTTCAGGTCCTCACGAATCAGCACTCGCTTGCCGCGAAGGTCGAGCTCGGTCATCTTGCGCACGTTCATGAAAGCAGGGTCCTTGTCGGTTCTGAGGGCCAAAGTTGTCAGGATTGCGAGGTTGGGACACCAAAGGCAGCCAGTCGGCTCGCCACGTCGAGCATGCGATTGGCAAAGCCCCACTCGTTGTCGAACCAGCACATCAGCTTGATCAGGCGACCGCCGGCGACCCGGGTCTGGGTGGCGTCCACGATACCCGAGCGCGGATCGTGGTTGAAGTCGATCGAGGCCATGGGCTCTTCGGTATAGCCGAGCAGCCCGGCCAGGCGCGACCTGCTGGCCTCGCGCAGCAGGGCGTTGACGGCCTCGGCGCTGGTCTCGCTGCGCACGCACAGCGACAGGTCCATGGCCGAGACGTTGATAGTCGGCACGCGCACGTGCAGGCACTCGAAGCGCCCGGCCAGGTGCGGCATCAGGCGGTTGATACCGCGCGCAAGGCCGGTGTCCACCGGCACGATGGAGTGCATCGCCGAGCGCGTCAGGCGCAGGTCGGTCTGGTGGTAGGCGTCGATCACCGGCTGGTCGTTCATCGCCGAGTGGATGGTGGTGGTCACGCCGTGCTCGATGCCCAGCGCCTCGTCCAGCACCGTGAGCACCGGCACCAGGCAGTTGGTGGTGCACGAGGCGGCGGAAATTACCCGGTGTTCGGGCTTGAGATCGGCGTCGTTGATGCCGCTGACAATGGTGGCGTCAACGTCGCTCTCGGCGGGCTGGGAAAACAGCAGGCGTCCGGCGCCGGCGGCCAGGTGCAGCTCGGCGCTGGCGCGGTCCTTGAAGCTGCCGGAGCACTCCAGCACCAGGTCGATGCCGAGCTCACGCCACGGCAGCCGCGCAGGCTCCGGCTCGGAGATCACGCGAATCGGGTGGCCGTCGATGATCAGGCGGTTGTCGCCGGTCTCCACCGGCGCTGGAAAGCGCCCGTGGGTGGTGTCGTAGCGGGTCAGGTAGGCGATGGTGTCGAGGCCGGACAGCTCGTTGATCGCCACCACCTCGAATCCGCTGGCCGCTCGCTCGACGAGGGCACGCAGCACGCACTGGCCGATGCGACCGTAACCGTTGATGGCGATGCGTTGTGCCATGGAGCGCGAGCCTCTTGCCAGCCGATGAGAATCAATCCGGCATTCTAGCGCAACTCAGCCAATGAGTCTTGGCAGCGACCACACCAGCGGCAGCAGCAGGGCGGTAAACACGCCGGTCAGGCTCATGCCCAGCGACGCAAAAGCGCCGGCGCGGGGGCTCAGGTCGAAGGCGCGCACCGTGCCGATGGCGTGGCCGTTGAGTCCCAGCGCGAAGCCGATGATGCGGTGATCCTGAATGCCCATGCGTCGCGCCAGCGGCTCGGTTGCCAGCGTGGCCATCACTCCGGTGACCAGCAGGCCGCCCATCATCAGCGGCAGCGAGCCGCCGAGCTGATCGATGATGCCGATGGCGATGGGCGCGGTCACCGACTTGGGCGCCAGGGAGGCGATGACCACCGGCGTGGCGCCCAGCAGCCAGGCGATCAGCACCGCATAGGCGCTGGCCAGGGTAGCGGCGACGGGCAGGCTGAGCAGCAGCGGCTTCCACAGCCCCAGGATATGGCGCTTCTGCTGATAGAGCGGAACCCCCAGGGCGACGGTGGCGGGGCCGAGCAGCAGCATCAGCCAGCCGGCGCCCTGGCGATAGTCCGCATAGTCGATCGCCAGCGCCCACAGCGCGATGGCGACGACAAGGGCGGCCACCAGCACCGGCGGGCACCAGGCGGGGCGCCCGAGGCGCGTGAACAGCCGGATGCCGATCAGGTAGGCGGCCACGGTCAGGAAAATGGCCAGCGCCGGTGAGCCGGCAAGCGAGGCCGTGAGCAAGTGCAGGCGTTCGCTCATGGCGTCCGCTGCCGGTCCGCCGAGTCGGCGGCGGGGGCGGGCGCAGGCATCAGCCGCCGCATCAGCCACAGGGTGCTGGCCACGCTCAGCAGGGTGCCGAGCGTCAGCGCGCCGCCCACCGCCAGCCACTGGCCGGCGAACTGGTCGGCGATGAAGAACACCCCGACCACCCCGGGCATGATGAGCATCGCCAGCAGGCCGATCAGCGGCTGGCTGGCCGCGGCGATATCGCTATTCAGCTGCCCGCTGGCGATGAAAAACAGCGTCAGCAGCACAAGGCCGGTGACCCCGGCTGAAAAGGGCAGATAGAGCAGCGCAACCGCAATCTCGCCGAGCAGCAGAAAACCCATCAGCCACAGAAAGCCACGCAGTTCGGCCACGGGTCAGCTCTGCTGGGTAACGGCTACGCCCTGCTCGGCAAAGACGTCCTGCGCCACCTTCAAGGCATTGAGCGCCCGCGGGAAGCCGACATAGGGGATCAGATGCATGATGCAGCCGGCGATTTCATCGGCGCTCAGGCCCACGTTCAGCCCGGTGATCACGTGCATGCCGATCTGCGGCGTGCCCTGGGCCACCAGCGCCGAAATGGTCGTCAGCACTTTTTGCTGGTTGTCGAGTCCCGGGCGGGCATAGACGTCGCCAAAGGCGAACTCCACCACCATGCGGGTCAGGTCGGGGGCAATATCCTTGAAGCTTTCGCCAATTTCCATGTGCCCCGTCGGGCTGTTGTCGTCCGCGACGGTCAGCTCCTTGAGCTTGTCCATGCCTTTCTGATAGCGATCGGTCGTCATTGGTATCTCCTGTTGCTTGCAAGATATCAAGAAAAGGGCCTCGGCAGTCGCCGGGCCCTCTCTGCTCTGTCCGTTCTGTTGCCACTATTGCTGCCTGTATCTGCCCCTGCATCTACGGCGAGGGTCTGCAATCAGCCGTTGGCTCTGCCCAGCAGCTCCTCGGCGGTGGCGATCAGGTTCTTGACGGTGAAGCCGAAGAGTTTGAACAGATCCTCCGCCGGGGCGGATTCGCCGAAGGTCGACATGCCGATAATGCGGCCCTCCAGGCCCACGTACTTGTACCAGAAGTCGCGGTGGCCGGCTTCGATGGCGATGCGCCGGGTGATTTCGGCGGGCAGCACGGCCTGGCGGTAGGCGGCGTCCTGAACGTCGAACACGTCGGTCGAAGGCATCGAGACCACGCGCACCGCGCGACCCTGCTCGGTGAGCGTTGCTGCGGCATCAACGGCCAGTCCGACCTCGGAGCCGGTGGCAATCAGGATCAGCTCGGGCGCGCCTTCGCAGTCCTTGAGTATGTAGCCGCCGCGCTGGATATCAGCCAGCTGCTGCTTGCTGCGCTGCTGGTGCGGCAGGCTCTGACGCGACAGCACCAGCGCGGTGGGGCCGGACTGGCGCTTGATCGCGGCGCCCCAGGCGGCGGCGGTTTCCACGGCGTCACAGGGGCGCCAGGTGGAAAGGTTGGGCGTCGAGCGCAGGTTGGTGAGCTGCTCCACCGGCTGGTGGGTGGGGCCGTCCTCGCCCAGGCCGATGGAGTCGTGGGTAAAGACGTAGATGGCCCGCTTGCCCATCAGCGCGGCCATGCGCACGGCGTTGCGCATGTACTCCATGAAGATCAGGAAGGTCGCGCCGTAGGGGATGAAGCCGCCGTGCAGCACGATGCCGTTCATGATGGCGCCCATGCCGAACTCGCGCACGCCGTAGTGCAGGTAGTTGCCGTCTTGCGCTTCGGGAGTGATCGCCCTGGCACCGTCCCAGAAGGTCAGGTTAGACGGTGCCAGGTCGGCGCTGCCGCCCAGCAGCTCGGGCAGCTGCGGACCCAGCTCGTTCAGGCAGTTGAGCGAGGCCTTGCGCGAGGCGATGCTTTCGCCTTTCTCCTGGGCCTGCTGGACCAGCGCCTCCATGGGGAACTCGGCGGGCAGCTTGCACTGCATGCGGCGCTGGAACTCGCGCGCCAGCTCCGGGTGATCGGCGCGATAGCGCTCCAGGCGCTCCTGCCAGCGGCTTTGGGCAGCGGCGCCGGCTTCGCGGGCGTCCCAGGCCTGGTAGATCGGCTCCGGCACGTGAAAAGGCGCGTGGGGCCAGTCGAGCTGCGCTCGGGCGGCGGCGATTTCGTCGTCGCCCAGCGGCGCGCCGTGCGTGGCAGCGGTGCCCTGCATATTGGGGGCGCCAAAGCCGATCACGGTCTGGCAGATGATCAGGCTGGGCTTGTCGTCGTGCTGCCGGGCAAGCTCGATCGCCGCCTTGATTTCCTGGGGCTTATGGCCGTCGACCAGCGGCACCACGTGCCAGCCGTAGGCCTCAAAGCGCTTGGCGGTATCGTCGGTAAACCAGCCCCGGGTCTCGCCGTCGATGGAGATGCCGTTGTCGTCGTAGAAAACCACCAGTTTGCCGAGCTGCTGGGTGCCGGCCAGCGAGCAGACCTCGTGGGAGACCCCTTCCATCAGGCAGCCGTCACCCACAAAGCAGTAGGTGTAATGGTCGACGATGGTGTGGCCGGGGCGGTTGAACTGAGCCGCCAGGGTCTTCTCGGCGAGCGCCATGCCCACGGCGTTGGCCAGGCCCTGGCCCAGCGGACCGGTGGTGGTCTCGATGCCCGGCGCGTAGCCGAACTCCGGGTGGCCGGCGGTCTTGGAGTTGAGCTGGCGGAAGTTCTGCAGCTGTTCCAGGTCCAGGTCGTAGCCGGTCAGGTGCAGCAGGGAATAGAGCAGCATGGAGCCGTGGCCGTTGGACAGCACGAAGCGGTCGCGGTCGGGCCACTTCGGGTCGGTCGGGCTGTGCTTGAGAACGTCGTTCCACAGCACTTCGGCGATGTCGGCCATGCCCATGGGCGCGCCGGGGTGGCCGGACTTGGCCTTCTGTACGGCATCCATGGACAGGGCGCGAATGGCATTGGCCAGTTCGAAACGGGATGGCATGAGTTCAGCTCCTCGCCTGCGGCAGATAGTAGCAGTGTCGGCTTCGACCGGAGAGCAGGCCGAGCGCATGGCAAAATCACGTTGACTGCGCCGCGGATCGCCAGCGGCGCGGTCCGATTTGGTGGCGTATTGTCGCCGAGATGAGCCCGGCCTTCAATTAGCACAGCCGGCGGGCGCTGGGAAGCCTGGCGGTGAGGGTGTAGACTTTGCGCCATCAAATGCCCGTGGCCATGCGGGCCCGCCATCATCTTATGTCAGTAAGGTCGAGAACGCCCATGAGCGAGTACTCCCTTTTTACCTCCGAGTCGGTGTCCGAGGGTCACCCGGACAAGATCGCCGATCAGATTTCCGATGCCGTCCTCGACGCCATCATCGCCCGCGACAAGGATGCCCGAGTTGCCTGCGAGACGCTGGTCAAGACCGGCGTGGCCATCGTTGCCGGTGAAATAACCACCTCGGCCTGGGTCGATCTGGAAGAGCTGGTGCGCCAGGTGATCAACGCTATTGGCTATACCTCGTCCGACGTGGGCTTCGACGGCGACACCTGCGGCGTGCTCAACCTGATCGGCAAGCAGAGCGTCGAGATTGCCCAGGGCGTTGACCGTGAAACGCCCGAGGATCAGGGCGCCGGCGACCAGGGGCTGATGTTTGGCTACGCCACCAACGAGACCGACAGCTTCATGCCAGCGCCGATCCACTATGCGCATCGGCTGGTGGAGCGCCAGGCCTCGCTGCGCAAGGGCGGCCTGCTGCCGTGGCTGCGCCCGGATGCCAAGAGCCAGCTGTCCTTCCGCTATGACGAGGCCGGCAGGCCGTGCGGCGTGGATGCCGTGGTGCTGTCGACCCAGCACGATCCGGGCATCGACCAGAAAGAGCTGCGCACCATGGTGCGCCGCGAGATCATCGAGCAGGTGATTCCCGCCAAATGGCTGAGCGAATCGACGCAGTACCACATCAACCCGACCGGGCGTTTTGTGATCGGTGGTCCGGTAGGCGACTGCGGCCTGACCGGGCGCAAGATCATCGTCGATACCTACGGCGGCATGGCGCGCCACGGCGGCGGCGCCTTCTCCGGCAAGGACCCGTCCAAGGTCGATCGCAGCGCCGCCTATGCCGGGCGCTACGTGGCCAAGAACATCGTTGCCGCCGGCCTTGCCGAGCGCTGCGAGATCCAGATTTCCTACGCCATTGGCGTGGCCGAGCCCACCTCGGTGGCGATTAACACCTTTGGCTCGGGAAAGATTGGCGATGAGCGTATCGCCGCGCTGGTGCGCGAGCACTTTGACCTGCGCCCGACCGGCATCATCCGCATGCTGGATCTGCTGCATCCCATGTATCAGCTGACCGCTGCCTACGGCCACTTTGGCCGCGAGCCCTTTGAAACCAGCTATGCGTGGACCGATACCGACGGCAGCGAGCATACCGAGATCTTCACCGCCTTTCCCTGGGAGAAGATCGATCGCGCTGATGCGCTGCGCGCCGCTGCCGGACTCTAGGCATCTGGACTCTGGGCATTGCTGACGCTCCCCGGCGCGAAACAGAAACGCGGTTGAGCGAAAGCAGACTCAGTCAGCGATCGATTAAAACAGGGTTGAGGTAGCACAGGCCCCATCGGCAGCGCCGCGCGGGGCCTGTGCTATGGTCGGAAGACACCCGAGTGGAGGGATCCCATGGGGCGTTTTCTGCGTGCTCTTGTATTTGTTGTAATAGCTATATTGGCTGCGCTGGCCCTGCTGACGGTCAGCGGCGTGGCTTTTGCGCAAGGCAAGTCTCAGACGGACTGCCCCGACTGGTCTGCAGCTCGCGCCGGGCAGGAGATCACGGCGCTGCATGCGCGCCTGACGGACTGGAACCGCGCGTATCGGCAGCGCGGCAGCTCACCGGTCAGCGACGCGGTCTACGATCAGGCCCGCCAGCGGCTGGATAGCTGGCGAGGCTGTTTTCCGGCGGCGTCGGTCGGCACCGCCGGCATCGGCCTCGCTGCCGAGGGCGAGGTCGCTCATCCCGTTGCCCATACCGGCCTTGCCAAGCTGGCCGACGAGGCGGCAGTGCGGGCCTGGTTGAAAGAGCGGGTGAGCGAACGCGCCGCCGCTGGCATCTGGGTGCAGCCTAAGGTCGACGGCGTCGCCGTAAGCTTAGTGTACCGCGACGGCGAGCTGGTGCGCGCGATCAGCCGCGGCAACGGTTGGGCCGGCCAGGACTGGACCGCCCGGGCGCTGGAGCTGCCGGGCATACCCAATCGGCTGGCGGCCGTTCAAGGGCTGAGCCGGGAGCTGGTGCTGCAGGGCGAGCTGTATCGCCGCGAGAGCGATCACGTTCAGCAGCGCGACGGCAGCGCCGGCGGGCGCGGGCAGGTAGCCGGCTGGCTGGCTCGAGAGCAGCTGTCGCCTGCGCTGGCCGCGCGCATCGGCCTGTTCGTATGGGACTGGCCGACCGGGCCAAAGGACATGGTCCAGCGTCTGGACGGATTGGCCGCGCTGGGCTTCGATACAGATGAGTGGACGCAGCGCGTCGGCGCGCTTTCCGAGGTGCAGACGCTAAGGCAGCGCTGGTATCGCGGCAAGCTGCCCTTCGCCACCGACGGCGTGGTGCTCAGGCAGGGGCGGCGCTCCGCCGCTGAGCAGTGGCGGGCCGAGCCGCCGAGCTGGGCGGCGGCCTGGAAGCATCCCGCCCGCGAAGCGCTGGCCGAGGTGCGCCAGGTGCAGTTCACCGTCGGCCGCACCGGACGCATCACGCCGGTGCTGGCGCTTGCGCCGGTCGCGCTGGACGGGCGGCGCATCTCGCGAGTGTCGGTAGGGTCGCTGGCGCGCTGGCAGGCGCTAGACATTCGCCCGGGCGATCAGGTGCAACTGGCGCTGGCCGGGCTGATCATCCCACGCCTGGAAGCGGTGGTGTGGCGCGCCAGCGAGCGCCCCGAGGTCACCGCGCCAGATGCCACCCGCTACCACGCCCTGAGCTGCTGGCAGCCCAGCGCGGGCTGCGAGCAGCAGTTCCTGGCCCGGCTCGAATGGCTGGGCGGTGACCGGGCGCTGGGGCTTGACGGCGTTGGCCCCGGCACCTGGCAGGCGCTGATCGAGGCGGGCCTGATTGACGGGCTGCTGGATGCCTTTCGCCTGAGCGAGGCCGAGCTGCGCCGCGCCCGCGGCATCGGACCCGCTCGCTCACAGCGCCTCGCCCAGCGCTTTGCAGCGGCGCGCCAGCGGCCCTTTGGCGACTGGCTTGAAGCGCTCGGCGCGCCGCCCGGCTGGAGGGGCGCGCTATCTGACAGCCCGGACGACAACAGCTGGGCGACGCTGGCCGGCCGCTCGACCCGGCAGTGGCAAGACCTGCCCGGCGTTGGCCCGGTCCGCGCCGCAGCGCTGCATGACTTCTTCACTCACCCGCAGCCAAACGCCCTGGCGCGAGCGCTGGCCGAGCTGGGCGTGGCGGGCTTTGGTTCGCCTCGCTATTAATTCGGCAATCAAATAGGTCATCCTGACCTTTTTGATTATCGCCAGCGCAACACGGGCGCAGAGGTGTAACTCTGCTGGTGCTGCGCTGTCTCGCGCCGGTCTTTCGACCGGCGACGGTACATCCGTGTACCGCTATTAACCCGGCATGAATGCTTGCCGAGTTAATAATCAGGACCGTTGGCGCTCGTTCGGCGGCGCACGCCGTGAGGATGGCCGGCGGAAGTCCACGCGGCGATACCGACGTTTGATAAAAAGGTGGTGCCATGCTGTCGCGACTGCGAACCCTGTTCGATACCTTCACGCTGCTGCTGATGGCGGTGGTGGCCGTGGCGACCCTGCTACCGGCCCAGGGCGCGGGCGAGGTGTTTTTCGTGTGGCTCACGCGGCTGGCGATCGCGCTGCTGTTCTTCATGCACGGCGCCAAGCTGTCGCGTCAGGCGATCATCGCTGGCGCCACCCACTGGCGGCTGCATCTGCTGGTGTTTGCCTGCACCTTCATGATGTTTCCGCTGATCGGCTGGGCGCTCAAGCCGCTGCTGCTGCCGCTGCTGGGACTGCCGCTGACTATTGGCATGCTCTACCTGTGCGCGCTGCCGGGCACGGTGCAGTCGGCCATCGCCTTTACCTCGATTGCCCGCGGCAACGTCTCGGCGGCGGTGTGCAGCGCCTCGGCCTCGAGCCTGATCGGCATCGGCCTGACGCCGCTGCTGCTGATTGTGCTGCTGGACGCCGCGGGCGCCGGCCGGGCCGCGGCGAGTCTCGATGCGGTGGTCAAGATCTGCGTGCAGCTGCTGCTGCCCTTCGTGCTGGGGCATCTCTCGCGCCCCTGGACCGGCGGCTGGATCAGCCGTAACCGCCGCTGGCTGGTGGGGGTCGACCAAGGATCGATTCTGCTGGTGGTCTACACCGCCTTCAGCGCCTCGGTGGTGGGCGGGCTGTGGCAGGCCGTATCGGCCGGCGCGCTGTTGGCGTTGACGCTGGTGTGCTGTGCGCTGCTGGCATTGGTGCTCTTTCTGACCACCTGGCTGGCGCGGCGGCTGGGCTTCAACCGCGAGGACGAGATCACCATCGTGTTCTGCGGCTCGAAGAAGAGCATGGCCACCGGCGTGCCCATGGCCCAGCTGCTGTTTAGCGGCGGCGCCATCGGCCCCGCGCTGCTGCCGCTGATGATCTTTCACCAGATCCAGCTGATGGTGTGCGCGGTGCTGGCCCAGCGCTACGCGCGCCGCGACGGAGCAAGGGTTCAGCCGGTCACCAGCGGCAGCGTCAGCCCCAGATAGAGCGGGATCAGCAGCGGTGCGGCCAGGGTGGTGATCAGCACCGCCAGCGCGCCTTTCTCCGGCGCGATGCCCAGCTCCATGGCCACCACCACCACGTTGGCGGCCATGGGCACCACGCCAAGCAGCAGCAGCGCCATGGCAAGCTCCGGCGACAGCCCGACGCTTGCCTGTAGCGCCACCACCGCCGCCAGCATCAGCGCCGGCCACAGCACATAGCGCACCCCCACGCAGGCGCCGATGAAGCGCAGGTCGAACTCGCGCGGCGAGACGCGGCCCAGCGTCATGCCGATGATCATCATGCCCAGCAGGGTGTAGGCCGAGGGAAAGACCTCGAGTCCGCGCATCACGCCTGCCGGCAGCGCCAGGCCGAGGCCCTCGAGCAGCAGGGCGGCAAGAAAGGCATAGATCAGCGGCAGGCGGGTGATCTTGATCAGGCTCTCGCGCACCGAGAAGCGGCCCCGGGCGCTGAGATAATAACCCAGGGTGAACTCGTAGAGCGTGACGCCCAGCACCGCGAACAGATACAGGGTGACGCCTTCGCTGGGAAGCAGCACCAGGGCCACCGGCAGGCCGAAGTAGCCGGTGTTGCCGGTGCCGGCCGAGAAGGCCAGCACGGCGCTCTCGTCGGCCGGCAGCAGGCGGCGAGCCACGGCGTTGACCAGCAGCGCCATACCGCAGGCGGTGGCAAACAGCGCGGCGGTGATCAGCAGGTAGGCCGGCGTGGGGCCGCCCATCACCAGGCCGCGAAAGAAGGTCAGCGGGGCGATCAGATAGATCAGCAGGGTGGCGATGGGGCGCGGGTCGACCGCCAGCCGGCGGGCCGTGAAGATACCCAGCGCCACGTAGGCGAGCAGCGTCCACAGCGGGCCGAGCAGGGTGGAGGGGGCAAGGATCATGCGGGGTAACCGTGGCGTGGAAAAAAGTGATGCCGCATCATGCCTTGTCAGCGCCCGGCTGTCTCGGGGGCGCAAGGTTTGTCAGCAGTTCCAGAGCAGTTCATGTTTTTCTGGAATAATAAAAACGTTTTTTATATGAATGAAATCGATGCGGCATCGCGAAACTTTCACTGTGCGCCGCGGCCGGGAGTCGTCACAATGGCATCCAGATGGCTAGCCGCTGGCAGCCATGAACCCGATGTAAGGAACACACGCAGAACACATCACGCCAAGGCGTGCAGCAGAGGAGCAGGCAAATGAGC
>DATHXP010000028.1:0-18478 GCA_035459605.1 Halomonas sp.
CCGCCGATGCGAAACCACGCCGGGTGCATGCGAAAGCCGGTGATCGCCTCGATTACCTCGTAGCCCTTCTGGCGGTCGGTAAAGGTATAGAACACCGGCGACATGGCGCCCAGATCCTGCAGATAGGTGCCCAGAAACAGCAGGTGGCTGGTAATACGGAACAGCTCCGCCATCATCACGCGAATGGTCTGAGCGCGCTCGGTCACCTGAATGCCGGCGAGCTTCTCCGCCGCCAGCACGTAGGGCAGGTTGTTCATGACGCCGCCCACGTAGTCGATGCGGTCGGTATAGGGGATGAAGCTGTGCCAGGACTGGCGTTCGCCCATCTTCTCCGCGCCGCGGTGGTGGTAGCCGATATCCGGCACGCAGTCGATGATCTCCTCGCCGTCGAGCTGCAGCACGATGCGAAAGGCGCCGTGGGCCGAAGGGTGGTTGGGCCCCAGGTTCAGGAACATGAACTCGGCGGCGTCGCTGCGGCGCCGCATGCCCCACTCCTCGGGCTTGAACTGCATCGCCCGCTGCTCTCTGTCCTGGCCTTCCACCGTCAGGGTATAGGGGTCAAATTCCGTGGCCCGGGCGTGGTGGTCCTTGCGCAGCGGATGGCCTTCCCAGGTGGACGGCATCAGAATGCGGTACAGGTTGGGGTGCCCTTTGAAGTGAACGCCGAACATGTCCCACACTTCGCGCTCGTACCAGTTGGCGTTGGGGTAGACCGAAATCACCGTGGGCAGCGACAGGTCCTGCTCGGCAAGCGCCACCTTGAGCATGATGTCGCGGTTACCCGAGACCGAGAGCAGCTGGTAGATCACCGTGAAATCCGCCGCGGGCAGCCCGCGGCGGTGGCCGCGCAGGCGCTCGTCCACGGCGGTCAGGTCGTAGAGCATCTCGAAGGGCTGTTCAAGGGGGTGTGATACACCGCGCAGCGTCTTGAGCACCTCGATCAGCGCCTCGCGCTTTACCCACAGCACCGGCATGCCGGTCAGGGTGGCCTGCTCGTGCAGCACCTGGTCGCCGAAGCGCTCGCGCAGCATCGCCACCAGAGAGCTCGCCTGGTGATCGGGCGCGGCTGTGGGGGTGCCGGGGGTGTTGACGCTATCAATGCTCATCTTGGCAGAGTTCTCCTCGCCCTGAAGTGCAAGTTGGCAACGCCCGAGGCGTCAGATGCTGTCCGGGGTGCGCAGCTCCGTGGTCTGAATGCGGCGATCGCGGTGCTTCTCGCGCTGGGAGGGCATCTCGGCGCGGTACACGCCCTGATCGCCCACCACCCAGGAGAGCGGGCGGCGCTCCTCCTGAATCGAGTCCTGCAGCAGCTGCAGCCCCTGCAGGAAGGCCTCGGGGCGCGGCGGACAGCCGGGCACGTAGACGTCCACCGGCAGGAACTTGTCGACCCCCTGCACCACCGAGTAGATGTCGTACATGCCGCCGGAGTTGGCGCACGAGCCCATGGAGATCACCCATTTGGGCTCGAGCATCTGGTCGTAAAGCTGCTGGATGACCGGCGCCATCTTCACGAAGCAGGTGCCGGCAATGACCATGAAATCCGCCTGGCGCGGCGAGGCGCGGATCACCTCGGCGCCGAAGCGGGCGATATCGTGAGGCGCGGTAAACGCCGTGGTCATCTCCACATAGCAGCACGACAGCCCGAAGTTGTACGGCCACAGGGAGTGCTTGCGCCCCCAGTTGACCGTCGAGTTGAGCACTTCCTCGAGCTTGCCGGTGAAGACGCTGCGGTGCACCTGCTCGCGCATCGGATCCTCGACCCGCTGGCGCTTTTCCAGGGGGTAGCGGGCATTTTCCTCCGCCAGCGTGTCCTCGACTCGAGTCAGCGTGTATGACATGGCGTCTCTCCCAACTGAAAACGGATGGGCTGGCCGCAATGGGCCCTCAGCGCGTCGACGACTTGCCGCCTCGATGCAGCCGGTCGCTGCCCTGCGGCGCCCAGTCCAGCGCGCCGACCCGGCGGTCATAAATCAGCCCGGCCAGCAGAATAAAGATGAACACCGCCGCGCCCCAGAAGCCGCCCCAGCCCGTCTCGCGCACCGACACCGCCCAGGCGAACAGGAACACGGCTTCGATATCGAAGATCACGAACAGCATCGCGACCAGGTAGAACTGGATGGAAAAGCGTTGACGCGCGCTGCCGGCGCCGAGAATGCCGCTCTCGAAGGGGATCGACTTGCTGCGCCCCTTGCTGCGCCCGCCCAGCAGAGCAGACGCACCGATCATGAAGGCGCACAGCCCGATGACAGCCACGACAAAAAACCCGATGGCCCAATACTCGGCAATTAACGCTGTTGCATCCTGTTGCATGGCTATCCCGCTAGTGATCCCGAAGCGTAGCGTCTCGTGGAGCTTCACGAGCGCTGGCATCAACTGCTAGGCATCAGCTGCTAGTTAGCTGCCTATCATATGCGCTATCAAAGCATAGAAGACGCCTGGCGTTTTGTCAGTCACGGCGCGCGCGCCACCTGAATAATGCTCTGAGTCAAGTCAAAGATGCGTTAGCCATGCTCCACCGCCGAACAAACAAGAATGAATCTCAAAAACCACTTATTTGCATCTTTATCGTCTGCCGGCAAACTGACTCAGCCTGTCTTTCTATTGGTACTGGTTTTTCCCGGCAATCTCAAGCTCGTTTAACCAATCAGCCAGGCGTCGAGTCGGCCGCCAGCACGCGCTTATCCTCGCCGTGCCAGGCGCTCGATCAGGGCTCTGAGCAGGTCCCAGAACTCCTCCACAGAGGCAATCTCGACCCGCTCGTCGGGTGAGTGGGCGCCGCGAATCTGCGGTCCGAATGAGATCATCTCAAGCTCGGGGTACTTGCCGCCCAGAATGCCGCACTCAAGGCCCGCGTGAATCACCTTGATCGCCGGCGCATAGCCCAGGCGCTCTCGGTGCAGCTCACAGAAATGCATCAGCAGGGCGCTTTGCGACGCCGGCGCCCAGCCCGGATAGGCATTTTCCACCCGGGTCCCGGCGCCAATCAGGCCGAACAGGGCGCGAAAGCGATCGGCGAGATTCTGCGTGGCACTATCGCGCAGGGAGCGCACCAGGCTACAAAGTTCGAATCGCCCCTGCTCAAGAGAGACTACCCCGAGGCTATTTGAGGTTTCCACTATGCCGGGCACCTCGGTGCTCATGCGCTCCACCCCGCAGGGTGCCCCGTGCAGCGCCGCGATCAGCGAGCGGCTGGCGGACTCGGTCAGCGCATCCACCGGCGCCTTTGCAGCGGGCGTCAGCGCCAGGACAACAGCGTCGTCGACGCCGGCAAGTTCGGCCCTGATCTCCTGCTGCAGCTCGATAAGCCGCGCCTGAGCCGCTTCGCCTTCATCCGCGGCGAGGGCCAGGGTAGCAAACGCCTCGCGTGGCAGCGCGTTGCGCAGGGTGCCACCGCGATAGTCGATCAGCCGCGCGCCAAAAGGCTCCAGCGCGCGCAGCGCTCTCACCAGCAGGCGGTTGGCATTGCCGCGCCCCTTGTCGATATCGATACCGGAATGGCCGCCGGCAAGCCCGGTCAATGACAGCTTCCAGGTACGCTCGTCGTCTTTCAGACGGCTGGTGGGCAAGTCGGCCTCCACCACCACGTCTGCGCCGCCGGCGCAGCCGATATAGACCTGCCCGCTATCCTCGGAATCAAGGTTGAGCAGATAGCGCCCGCTTAGCCAGTGCTCGTCCAGGTTGAGCGCTCCGCCCATGCCGGACTCTTCCTCGACGGTGAACAGCGCTTCAAGGGGGCCGTGAGCCAGGGCGCTGTCCTCGAGAATCGCCAGGGCGGCGGCCACTCCCAGCCCGTTGTCTGCCCCCAGGGTAGTACCTTTCGCCCGCAGCCATCCCCGATCCACGTGAGTCGCGATGGGATCTCGGGTGAAATCATGGCCGGAATCTGCGTTGGCCTGGGGCACCATATCCAGGTGCCCCTGCAGAATAACGCCCGGGGAGCGCTCGCAGCCCGGTGTCGCGGGCTTGCGAATCAGCAAATTGCCCGCCGCGTCGCGCTGATGCTCCAGCCCATGCTTGTCGGCCCAGGCTTCCAGAGTACTACGCAGCAGCTCTTCGTGCCCGGAAGGCCTTGGCGTGTTGCACAGAGTGCGGAAATGGCGCCAGACGATGCCGGGCGCAAGCTCAAGCAAATGCTCGTTCATGATCGATACCTCGGATAGGGAACCGCCAGCTTACCGTTTGTCCTGCGAGTCAAAAATTTATTGCGATTGAGTATCATTCAGGAATATCCTTGCGTGGCATTCTCATACTAACCACGCGCCGCAAGGAGCTTCCATGAAACGCTTAGCACTTATTACCCTGCCACTCGCCGCGGTCGCCGGCCAGGCGCTGGCGCTCGAATATCCCATCGGCGAGCCGACGCTGGAAAACGGCATGGAGATCGCCGCGGTCTACCTGCAGCCGGTGACCATGGAGCCCGCCGGCAAACTGCCCGCGAACCAGGCGGACATCCACCTGGAAGCGGACATTCACGCCCTGGAAGACAACCCCAACGGCTTTGAACCGGGCGCCTGGATTCCCTATCTCGATATTGGCTACCGGCTGACAAAAGAAGGCAGCGATACGCCCATCGAAGGCGCTTTCATGGCGATGATGGCCAGCGACGGCACCCACTACGGCGCCAACGTCAAGCTCGACGGCCCGGGCAAGTATCACCTGGCCTACACCATCGAAGCGCCGCGGCTGCAGCGCCACATCGACAAGGAAACCGGCGTGCCCGAATGGTATGACACCTTCGAGGTGGAGTACGACTTCGTCTATGCGGGGACCGGCAAGAAAGGCGGCTATTGAGCGCTTCATTACACCTCTGCTGCCTGTTGGGAGGCTTCCATGAAGACAGCGCGATACGGATTGATTCTGCTGGTATTCGCTGCGGTAACTCAGGCTCAGGCCGGCAGCCTGCCGGCCTACGACCTGGAGCTGCATAACGGCGAGCTGAAGCCCCGCGAGCTTCACGTCAAGGCCGGGGAGCGCTTCAAGATCAATCTGCACAATACCGGCAACACGCCGGTGGAATTCGAAAGCCGCTCGCTGCGCAAGGAAAAGGTGATGGGGCCGGGGGTCGAATCCTTTGTGGTCATCCACCCTCTGAAGCCAGGGGAATACGACTTCTTCGACGAGTTCCACCTGCCGGACGCCAAGGGCCTCGTCATCGCCGAGTGACCCGGGAGACGCACATGAACGAACAGGTTCTCTTTATCGTCTGGCGCGAGAGCGTCGAAGCGATTCTCGTCGTGGGGATAGCCTACGCCTGGCTGAAACAGTCCGAGTCGCGTACCGGACTGCGCTACCTGTGGCTCGTCGTGCTGGGGCTGCTCAGGTGGCAGAACCACCGCGTCGCCTCTCGACGCGCGGCTCATTCGGCAAGCGCGGAGCGGGCATGATGGGCGCCTGTCAGACCGGCACATTAAAGCACTCTGCCCGCCACCCGCGGCTGGCGGCCCTGGGCCACGCCCTGCGGCGCCACCGCAGGGCGATCCAGGTCATCCAGTGGACGGTGGTGATATTCTACGCCTTCCTGCTGCTGGTGCCGGCCTGGCTGCCTCTGCCGGATCACGAGGCGCATATCCTTTCCAACCTGACGGTGTTTGCCGCCTTCGTGTTCTGGGGCATCTGGTGGCCCTTTGTGCTGGTCAGCATGGTGCTGTTCGGCCGGCTGTAGTGCGGCGTGTTCTGTCCGGAGGGGTCGCTGTCCGAAGCCGCCAGCCGCATCGGCCTGGGGCGGCCGATTCCGCGCTGGATGCGCTGGAAGGGCTGGCCTTTCGCGGCCTTTCTCGGCACCACCCTGTACGGCCAGATGGCCAGCGTCTACCAGTATCCTACCGGCGCGCTGGTGGTGCTCGGCGGCTCCACCGTGGCGGCCGTGGCGGTGGGGCTTGTCTACGGCAAGGGCAAGCGGGTCTGGTGCCGCCACCTGTGCCCGGTCAACGGCGTCTTTGCCCTGCTCGCCAAGCTTGCACCGCTGCACTACCACACCGACAAGGCCGCCTGGGAAGACTACAACCGCCGCGCGCGCCGGGGCGAGGCGGCGCGTCACGCCGCGCCGGACTGCGCGCCGCTGATTCCGCTCAAGCAGCTCGACAGCACCAGCGACTGCCACATGTGCTCGCGCTGCAGCGGCTACAAGGACGCCATTGAGCTGCGCGCGCGCAGGCCGGGCAGCGAGCTGATCACGCCCAGCCGCGAGCGCCCGGCCGGTGGCTGGGAGTTCGCCCTGCTGATATTTGGCCTGCTGGGCATCGCCATCGGCGCCTTTCACTGGACCGCAAGCCCCTGGTTCGTGCAGCTCAAGCAGCTGAGCGCCGCCTGGCTGATCAATCACGACTTGATGTGGCCGCTGGAGACCACCGCTCCCTGGTGGATATTGACCAACTACCCGTCACAAAACGACGTCTTCAACCTGCTCGACGGCGCCCTGCTGATCGGCTATATCCTTGCCACCGGCCTGGTGATGGGCGCGCTTCTGAGCCTGTGTCTGGCGCTGGCCAATCGCGCTCTTGGCGGCTGGTCGTGGGCGCGGCTGTGGCATCTGGCCTACGCGCTGATTCCGCTGGGGGGCCTTGGCGTGTTTCTCGGGCTTTCCACCATCACGGTCACGCTGCTGCGCGGCGACGGCCTGCGCATGCTGTGGGTCAACGACGCCCGGGCGACGCTGCTGATCGCCACCAGCGCCTGGTGTCTGAGCCTGGGCTGGAAGATTCTCGGCCAGTACGCCACGGGGCTCAAACGGCTGCTCGCCCTGGGCGGCGTCGCCCTGGCCATCGGCGTGGTGCTGCTGGCCTGGTGGCTGATGTTCTGGGGCTGGTAGTCTGTAGCGCCTTGGCCCGTCGCTTCACGATCAGGCCCAGCGCTTCCAGGACTCGCACTCTGCTGCCGTGGAGACCCGCAAGGAGGCGATTTAGTCACGATTTCAAGGAGAATCACCATGCTGGCGGAGCTGTTTGCCGTCATGGCGCCGGTGCTGGCCGGCGCCGGGCTGGGCTTTGGCTGGGTGCGGCTGGGCCACGATTACCCCGTCGCCTTCGTCACCCGCCTGGTGTTCAACATCGGCACGCCGTCGCTGGTGCTGGCGTCGCTTGCCGGCGCCGAGATCGAGCCCGATACCTTTGCGCGCGTCATGTTGGCGGTGGCACTGGTGCTGATCACCATGGGCGCCGCCACTTTTCTTGTCACGCGCCTGCTGGGCCGCAGCTGGCGGGTGCTGCTGGCGCCGATGATGTATCCCAACACCGGCAACATGGGGCTGCCGGTGGTGCTCTACGCCTTCGGCAGCGCGGGCTTTGCCGTTGGCATCACGGTGATGGTCACCGTGGCGCTGTTCCAGTTCACGCTGGGAACGCTGCTAACCGAACGCGGCAACCCGCTCAAGGCGCTCGCCACCACCCCGACGATCTATGCCGTGGCCATCGCGCTGGCGCTGATGCTGACCGATACGCCCCTGCCGCTGTGGCTGGCCAACTCCCTGGATCTCATTTCCGGCTTTACCGTCCCGCTGATGCTGATCACCCTGGGCGTGTCGCTGGCCAGCATCCAGGTCAGGAGCCTGCGCTTCGGGCTGACTTTCAGCCTGATACGCCTGCCCATGGCCGCCTGCGTGGCCTGGGGCATCGGCAGCCTGCTGAGCCTGCCGCCCATGGCCCACGCTATCCTGGTCCTGCAGATGAGCATGCCGGTGGCGGTGTTCAACTATCTGTTTGCCCAGCGGGCCCAGCGCGAGCCGCAATACGTGGCCAGCCTGGTGTTCTGCTCCACGCTGCTGTCGCTGCTTTACCTCCCCGCTCTGCTGGCAATCCTCATGTAGACGAACTCATGGGCCTATACTGCACGGGCTGCCTTGGCGTTCTAGGCGTTTGCGCTTGAGGAGACCCCATGCCCACTGCGATACGTTCGACTCTAGCGATAGTACTGGCCCTGCCTCTAGCGCTGACACTGTGGTCGATGGCAACTCCCGCCATCGCCGAGCAGCGCATCGCCAGTCAGGACTACGATCTGACGCTGACAAAGGTTGCCGGCGGGCTGCGCCACCCCTGGGGCATGGCACAGCTGCCTGACGGAAGCTGGCTGATCAGCGAGCGCGGAGGCCAGCTGGTTCGCGTGGCACTGCACGGCCAGCTTCAGCGCTGGCCGCTGGGGCTTGAGCTCTCGACACGAGGGCAAGGCGGGCTGCTGGATATCGCCCTGCACCCGCATTTTGTCCTGAAAGAGAGCGGTCGGCACAGCTGGCTGTATCTGACCTTTAGCCACGCCAAGGCTGGCGGCAGCGCCACGGCGCTGGGCCGGCTGCGCTTGCGCGGCGGCCAGCCGGGCCGCGTCGAGCGGCTGTTCACCCAGAACCGCTATTCAGCGCCGGGGCGGCACTACGGTTCGCGCCTGGCCTGGCTGGACGATGGCAGCCTGCTGATGAGCATTGGCGAGCGCGGCATGCCCGACCGCGCCCAGGACGGCGGCGACCACGCCGGCAGCATTGTGCGGCTGGATGAAAACGGCGGCATTCCTGCCGACAACCCCTTCGTCACTGATGATCAGGTGGATGACGCCATCTTCAGCCTTGGCCATCGCAATCCCCAGGGCCTGATCGTGGCCGAGGACGGGCGCATCTGGTCCACCGAGCACGGCCCGCGCACCGGCGACGAGCTCAACCTGATCAAGCCCGGGGCCAACTACGGCTGGCCGCTGGTCAGCCGCGGACGGGACTATGTCACCAATTTGTCCATCGGGCGCGACCATGCACCGGGCATGCGCGACCCGGTGTATGTGTTCGAGGGCCGCTACGCGCCGTCGGGGCTCGCCGAGGTAACGGGCCAGCGGCTTGCCGCCTGGCGCGGCGACCTGCTGGCCGGCGGACTGCGCAGCGGGCAGCTTACGCGGCTTGCCGTGAACGAGGGCGCCCTGGTCGAGCGCGAAGTGATCCTCGACGGCGAGATCGGCCGGATACGCAACGTTCAGCAGGGGCAGGACGGCGCGCTCTACCTGCTTCAGGACGCCCCGGACGCCGGTCTTTATCGCCTGGCACCTGCTCAATGAACTGCAGTTTTTCCAGCCGCCGCTCGGCCGCTTTTCAATAAGCACCGTTGACGCCGTTGGGCGACATTTAATTTGAATGATCGTTCAACGGCAGGTAGGGTTAACGTCTTTTCCACAGTTCACGGTCTTATATGGCTCACCTGCAAACGACTCCCGACTCGACTAGCTGCTCCGCTCAGCGTGAGTCACTTACCGAACCAGAAGTCCGATCAAAGGCAACGCCCATGCAAGATAATCAGCGAAATGTGAAGATTCGGGTTCGCAACCTGAGCAAGGTTTTCGGCAGCCACCCCAGGAGGGCGCTGGAACTTCGCGACCAGGGGCTCAAACGTCCGGAAATACTCGAAAAAACCGGCCAGACACTGGCCCTTTCCAACGTTGATTTCGACGTCTACGAAGGCGAGCTGCTGGTCATCATGGGGCTGTCCGGCTCCGGCAAGTCCACGCTGATCCGCTGCCTCAACCGTCTGATCGAGCCCACCGAAGGCGAGATCGTCATCGATGGCGAGGATATTCCAAGCCTCAGCGACAAGGAGCTGCTGGAGGCGCGCCGCCGACATTTCTCCATGGTATTCCAGAACTTCGCGCTCTTCCCCCACCGCACCGTTTTGCAAAACGCCGAGTTCGGCCTGGAAATTCGCGGAATCGACAAGCAGGAGCGGCGCGAAACGGCGCTCAAGACCCTTCAGCAAGTGGGCTTGGAGGGCTGGGAAGATGCCTATCCCAACCAGCTTTCCGGCGGCATGCAGCAGCGCGTCGGCCTGGCCCGGGCGCTGGCCAACGATGCCACGGTACTGCTGATGGACGAGGCCTTCTCGGCGCTGGACCCGCTGATCCGCGGCGACATGCAGCAGGAGCTCCAGGAGCTGCAGCACCGCACCCAGAAAACCACCGTTTTCATCACCCACGATCTCGATGAGGCGATCAACATCGGCGACCGCATCGTCCTGCTCAAGGACGGCGAGATCGTGCAGATCGGTACGCCCGAGGAGATCCTGACCAAGCCGGCCGACGACTACGTGCGTCGCTTTGTCGAAGGCGTGGACATGTCGCGAATACTGACCGCCGAGCACGCCATGCGCCCGGTGCGTGCCGTGGCCCGCGATACCGACGGCCCGCGCACCACGCTGCGCAAGATACACGAAAACAACATCGACTCCATCTACGTCACCCGTCGCGACCGTACCCTGCTGGGCCTTGCCGAGGTCGACGCCGTCATCGAAGCGGCAAGAGCGGGCAAGGACACGATCAAAGAGTGCCTGACTCATGACTTTCGCAGCGTGGGCCGCAACGAGCCGCTGCAAAACCTGTTCGCCATGTTTACCGAAAAGAGTTTCCCGATCGCCGTAGTGGATGATGACAAGCGTCTGCTCGGCGTTGTGGTAAAGGGCGCCGTACTTGACGAGCTGGCCCAGGCACAGACAGAGACTGAGGCTGAGACTGAGGCAAAGGCAGTGGCAGAGACAGGAGAAAACAGCTGATGGATATCGAAATTCCCCGTATTCCGCTGGGCGGCTGGATCGAGTCTGGCCTTGGCTGGCTGACCACCGAGTATTCCGCCGTCACGCGCGGCTTCGCGCGCTTTACCGTGACCGCCATCGACGGGCTTAACGACATCCTGATGTGGCTGCCCGACTGGGCGCTGCTGGCGATCATCGCCGGGCTGTGCTGGTCGGTATCCGGCATCCGTCTGGCCATTGGCGCCGTGGCGGGCCTGGCGCTGATCTGGAACCTGGGCCTGTGGATACCGATGATCGAGACCCTGACGCTGGTGGTAATCGCCACCCTGGTGGCGGTCGTCATCGCCATGCCGGTCGGTATCGCTGCGGCACTCTCGGAGCGGCTTTACAAAATGATCATGCCGATTCTGGACTTCATGCAGACCATGCCGGCCTTCGTCTACCTGATTCCGGCGATTCCTTTCTTCGGCATCGGCTCGGTATCGGCCATCTTCGCCACGGTAATCTTCTCCATGCCGCCGGCCATCCGCTTCACCACCCTGGGTATTCGTCAGGTACCGGTAGAGCTGATCGAGGCCGCCGACGCCTATGGTGCCACGCGCGGTCAAAAACTGATCAAGGTGCAGCTGCCGATGTCGCTGCCCACGGTGATGGCCGGCATCAACCAGACCATCATGCTGGCGCTCTCCATGGTGGTGATCGCGGCCATGATCGGCGCCGACGGCCTGGGCAGCGAGGTGTGGCGCGCCATCCAGCGGCTGCGCCCGGGCGACGGCTTCGAGGCGGGTATCGCGGTGGTCATTCTGGCCATGCTGCTGGACCGTATCACCCAGTCGCTGCGCAAGAAGCGTAAGGTATAAATCGATAGCCTCCCCTTGAAATCTCACGGGAGTATCGGCCATGGTATTGGGGTAAATTCAAAAAGGGAACGCTATGTATATGCAGCTTTTCACTCGTCGCACGCGTATCGCCGGTGTTGCGCTGGCCGCCAGCGCCGCGCTTGTCGCCGGCGCCGCCCAGGCTCAGGACAAAGGCACCGTGCATCTCTCCTACGTCGAGTGGGCCTCCACCGTGGCGTCCACCAACGTGATGCAGGTCGTGCTGGAGCAGGCCGGCTTTGATGTCAAGACATCTTCGCTGTCCGCCGCCGCCATGTGGCAGTCTGTGGCCACCGGCGACACCGACGCCTTCCTGGCCGGCTGGCTGCCGATCACCCACGAGGACTACTACGCCAGACTCGAGGATCAGGTGGTCGATGTCGGCGTCAACCTCGAAGGCGCCAAGCTCGGCATGGTGGTGCCCACCTACAGCGAGGTGGACTCCATTGCCGATATGAACGACTACGTCGACGACTTCGACGGCAAGATCACCGGCATCGACCCGGGCGCCGGCATCATGCGCCTGACCGAAAAGGTCATCGACGACTATGATCTGGACTATGACCTGATAAGCGGCAGCGGCGCCACCATGACCGCGGCCCTCAAGACCGCCATCGATAACGACGAGGATATCGCCGTTACCGGCTGGACGCCGCACTGGATGTTCGCCCGCTGGGACCTCAAGTTCCTCGACGATCCCAAGAAGACCTACGGCGGCGCCGAGGAGATCCACACCATCGCGCGTCAGGGGCTTGAAGAGGATATGCCGGAGGCCTACGCGATTCTGTCTGCCTTCAAATGGACAGCAGAGGACATGAACGAAGTCATGCTGATGCAGGAAGAAGGCGGCGACCCCTACGAAGAAGCCAAGAAATGGGTCGAGGATAACCAGGACATCGTCCAGCAGTGGCTGCCGGAAGCCTGAGCCTTTCGCAGCTCATCTGAATCAACGCAGACCCGACGGGGAGTGGCCAAGCGCCCTCCCCGTTTTTTTTTTGACTACAGCACGGGCCCGATGGTGGCGATGACGTTGTTCCAGATGCGCCGGTAATAGGGCCAGGCCAGCACGCTCGGCAAGGCCACCGCTTCGGAGCGCTCGATATAGTCCCGCTGGCGTTCGATGATCGCACGGGTGATGGTCTCGTCCTGGAGCAGAATGTTGTTTTCGTAGTTGAGATCGAAGCTGCGCAGGTCAAGATTCGATGAGCCGATCAGGCTGACTTTTTCATCAATCGTCAGGGTCTTGGCATGCAGCAGGCCGTCCTTGAACTCGTGGATGATGCAGCCGGCCTCAAGCAGCCGCTGATAGTAGCTGTGGCTGGCGGCGGCCACGATCCAGCTGTCATTTCTCCGGGGAAAGATCAGCGTGACGTTCACGCCGCGGTGGGCCGCGGCGCACAGCGCTTCCAGGGTCGTGGCATCGGGAACGAAGTACGGCGTGGTCAGAGTCAACTGCGCCTGGGCGCAGGCCATCAGGTTGGCGAACAGCTGCGGCGTGGCGCCGGGTCGCTCGGTGGGGCCGACGCCCATGGCCTGGGCCGCAAAGCCGCCGCTCACCGGCTCTGATATCAGCTTGATGTCATCGAGACTTTCACCGGTGGCCTGCATCCAGTCGCTGGCAAACAGCAGCTGGTTCTGTGCCACCACCGGGCCGGTAAAGCGCAGCATGATATCGACCCAGGGCGCGTATTTTTTCTTGGGTAAAAATTCGGCATCGGCCGAGTTGCGGCTGCCGCAGTAGGTGATGCGCGCGTCAATCACGCTAATCTTGCGATGATTGCGCAAATCGAGTCGACTGGTCAGCAGAGTGCGGACAGGACGCCGCAGCGACAGCGCAACGGCAAGCTCCACGCCGGCGTCGCGCATGCGGCGCCACAGCGCAGAGTTGATCAGCGCGCGCGACCCGAGGCCGTCCGCCAGCGCGCGGCAGATGACGCCGCGCTGCGCCGCGCGTATCAGCGCTTCGGCCAGCTCTGTGCCGGTGCGATCATCAAGCCAGATGTAATACAGCACGTGCACGTGGTCGGTGGCGGCATCGATATCTGCCACCAGTCGCGCGCGCGTGGCATCGCCGTCGGGCATCAGTTCGGCGGCATTGCCTGCCAGAGTATGAAAGCCGTTGATCGATCCGGCATAGCGAAATGCCGGGCGATAGATCGGCTCAACCAGCCGATCGACATTTGCCACATCGCCCATGAATTGCGACGCCTTGGCGCGGATCTCGTCAAATATCTCGTCGTGGCGCCGGATGGCGCGGTTGCCGATGTCCACCTCGCCAAACAGGAAATACGCCGCGCTGCCGAAATAGGGCAGCAGGTTCAAGACAATGAACCATGCCAGGCGGGCTGGAGGCGAGAGGTCGTCGCGAAGCAGAATGCGTATGGTGAAGATCAGTACCAAAAGACCGTGGAGGACAACAACAATTGCCATCTGACTTCCTGTGGTGAATAAGAGTCTCCTGTCCAGCAGCGTGAAGAAGGCTGAACTCGAAAAGGCAATGCTATGCCCGGCGCTTTGCCCCTTCATCTGCTATCTGGCGCACCGCACCTTACCGGGAAATTCACTTCGCGGCATGTCTACCGGCCCCTGCCAGTGCGGGAGCCACTCCCTCGTCGACGCTTTTTGCCAGCTGCCGGTTATAAAACCCGCGCCGTTTGATTAACATACCTTATTCGTGACGGCAGACATCGACATTGGACGGTGAGGAGATCGATGTCGTGATGCCCACGCGGCTGGCATTGCAGCGACACGGAAACAAGGAGTACAGCGATGTTCAACAAGATCATGGTGCCCGTGGACCTGGCGCACCTGAAGGTGATCGAACCGTCACTTCAGGCGGCTGCGGACATGGCCCGGTACTACCAGGCCGAAGTGTGCTATGTCGGCGTGACGGCCGTTACCCCCGGCAGCGTGGCGCGCACGCCTGAAGAATACGCTCAGAAGCTCGAGGCCTTCGCTCAAGAACGGGGCAAGATTCACGGCCAGCCGGTCAGCAGCAAAACGATTCAACGCGTGGACCCCGCCGCCGATCTGGTTGACACCCTGGTCGAAGCCATCGACACGATCGGCGCGGACCTGGTGGTGATGCCAACCCACGCGCCCCACCACCTGGATATCGTGATCCCCGCCAATGGCAGCCAGGTCGCCCACCGTACCGGCGCTTCCATTTTTCTGGTGCGCCCGCCGCAATAGCACGCTCGTATATTCACAATATCTTACTTTTCTTTTCATCGACAGGGAGAGAGCTTGTGGCTAACTCTGTTCGCAACGATCAACCCAAGGCGCCAGCTGCCGAGTCCGAGGGCATTCCGTCGCCGGATGGGCCGGCAAATCTTATCGATACCGACTACGTCATCGGCCAGGACAATATCGCCACCAGCAAGTTCGGCGTGCCGGTGGATCTGCACAGCGTGGTATTCAGCGTCTCGTCGCTGGTCATCCTGGTGTTTGTGATCATCACGCTGGCCCTGCAGGAGCAGGTTGCTCCACTGTTTACCGGCACCTTCTCCTATCTGACGGGCAACCTCAGCTGGGTCTTCCTGTTTGGCGGCAACGTCTTCGTGCTGGTGTCCCTGGGCATCGTCCTGTCGCCGCTTGGCAAGGTGCGTATCGGCGGCGCAAACGCAACGCCAAACTACGGCTACGCCGGCTGGTTTGCCATGCTGTTCGCCGCCGGCATGGGCATTGGCCTGATGTTTTTTGGCGTCGCCGAGCCGCTGTCGCACTTCAGCGCTGCCTTTGAGGGCTCCGCGGGCGCGCCGCTGGGCGGCGCCGCAGGCGACCAGCAGGCGGCCGCCTCGCTGGCCATGGCCGCCACCATCTTCCACTGGGGCCTGCACCCCTGGGGAGCCTACGCCATCGTCGGCCTGTCACTGGCAATTTTCGCCTTCAACAAGGGGCTGCCGCTGACCATGCGCTCGATCTTCTACCCGATCCTGGGTGAGCGCATCTGGGGCTGGCCGGGCCATGTCATCGACGTTCTCGCGGTGTTTGCCACCCTGTTCGGCCTGGCGACTTCGCTGGGGCTGGGCGCCACTCAGGCGTCTACCGGCCTCAACTATCTGTTTGACGTGCCCAACACCAACGTCACCATGGTGGTGCTGATTCTGGGCATTACCGCCGTCGCGCTGCTCTCGGTGGTCGCCGGCGTCGATAAAGGCGTGCAGCGGCTATCCCAGGTCAACATGGCGCTGGCCTTCCTGCTGCTGTCCTTCGTGATTGCGGCGGGGCCGACGCTGGCCATCGCCACCGGCTTTTTCACCAACCTGGGCTCCTACCTCACTCATCTGCCAGCGCTGGCCAATCCGTTCGGGCGAGAAGACGCCGGCTTCGTGCACGGCTGGACCGCCTTCTACTGGGCCTGGTGGATCAGCTGGTCGCCGTTTGTCGGCATGTTCATCGCCCGGGTCAGCCGCGGCCGCAGCGTGCGCGAGTTTTTGATCGCCGTGCTGCTGGTGCCCACCCTCGTCTCGGTGCTGTGGATGACCGCCTTCGGCGGTACCGCCATCGACCAGGTCATCAGCGACGGCTTCCAGGGCGTGCAGAACGCCGACCTCGACCTCAAGCTGTTCGCCATGCTGGGTCAGCTTCCGCTAAGCAGCATTACCTCGTTCGTGGGCATCGTGCTGGTGATCGTGTTCTTCGTGACTTCGTCGGATTCGGGCTCGCTGGTGATCGATTCCATCACCGCCGGCGGCAAGGTCGACGCGCCCAAGCCGCAGCGCATCTTCTGGGCCATCCTCGAAGGCGCGATCGCCATCGCCCTGCTGCTGGGTGGCGGACTGAGCGCACTGCAGGCGGCGTCGGTCTCCACCGGCCTGCCCTTCACCCTCGTCCTGCTGGTGGGCTGCTACTCGCTGATCAAGGGGCTGATGAGCGAGCCGAGAAGCGTGAGCAAGGCAAAGGGCGCCTGATCTTGCTTCTCCTTCAGTCCAAAAGCCCCCGCCATGATTCATTCATGGCGGGGGCTTTCTTTTCCATAGTGAGGCTGGGCCGTCGCGGCGATTATGATTTCGCCACTCTCAGTCCTGGAAAGGGTTGCGCAGCACGATGGTCTCGTTGCGCTCGGGGCCGGTAGACACGATGTCGATTGGCGTGTCGACCTGTTCTTCCAGGAACTTGATATAGGCCCTGGCGTTGGCCGGCAGCTCTTCGAGGTTGCGAATGCCAAGCGTCGACTCGTCCCAGCCCGGCAGCTCGTGATAGACCGGCTCGACGGCCGTGTAGCCTTCGGCATCCACCGGGTTCTCCAGCACCTTACCATCCTTGCCGCGATAGCCGACGCAGACGCGAATGGTCTCCATGCCATCCAGCACGTCGAGCTTGGTCAGGCAAATGCCGGAAATCGAGTTGATCTGCACCGCGTGACGCAGCACCACGGCGTCAAACCAGCCGCAGCGGCGCGCGCGCCCGGTGGTGGCGCCGAACTCATGCCCCTTCTCGGCCAGGTGGCGGCCATCGTCGTCGAACAGCTCGGTGGGGAAGGGCCCGGCACCGACCCGCGTGGTGTAGGCCTTGGTGATACCGAGCACATAGTCCAGATAGAGCGGGCCAACGCCGGAGCCGGTCGCGGTACCGCCGGCGGTGGTGTTGGAGCTGGTCACGAAGGGATAGGTGCCGTGGTCGATATCCAGCAGCGAGCCCTGGGCGCCTTCGAACAGGATGTTCTTGCCCGCCCTGCGCACTTCGTGCACCAGGCTCACGGTATCGCAGACCAGATCGCGCAGCTCATCGGCCATGCGCAGGGTGTCATCCAGCACCTGCTGAAAGTCCACCGCCTCGACCTTGTGATACTGGGTCAGCACGAAGTTGTGGTAGTCGAGCACTTCCCTGAGCTTGGAGGCCAGACGCTCGGGGCACAGCATGTCGCCCAGGCGCAGCCCGCGCCGCGCCACCTTGTCCTCGTAGGCCGGGCCGATGCCGCGTCCGGTGGTGCCGATCTTGGCGTCGCCGCGGTCTTTCTCGCGGGCCTGGTCGAGATAGACGTGGTAGGGCAGGATCAGCGTACAGGCCGGCGACAGACGCAGGCGGTCGCGCACCGGCACGCCCCTGGCCTCAAGCTTGTGAATCTCCTCAAGCAGCGCCTCGGGCGACAGCACCACGCCGTTGCCGATCACACAGGTCTTGCCGGGCCACAGGATGCCCGAGGGAATCAGGTGAAGAACCGTCTTCTCACCGTCGATCACCAGCGTATGGCCCGCGTTGTGTCCGCCCTGAAAGCGCACCACGGTATCGGCGGACTCGGTCAGCAGATCAACCACCTTGCCCTTGCCCTCGTCGCCCCACTGGGTGCCCAGTACCACTACGTTCTTGCCCATTGCTCTCGTCTCTCGTTGCTGCGCTGCCGGCCCTGGCCGGCACGTCGAATATCTTGATCGGCCACTCAGGTCTGATCGGTGCCGTGTTCAATCGCCGCCACCTGCCAGCCGCCATCGGCCCACACCAGGTGGCGCTGGCAGCCGTGCTGAGCGGGACCGGTACGCTGACCGGGCAGCGCCTGCACTACCCGCTCGCCCTGCTGGCGCAAGGCGCTGACCGCCTTCTCCAGCCCGGCGCCCTCGACCGGCGCCCAGATGCCGCCGGCACTGTCCTTGCCGTTGTCCAAGCCCGCCAGCTGCTTGAGATCCATCGAGAACCCCGTGGCCGGACGCGCACGACCGAAAGCGCGTCCGGTATCGTCGTAGCGCCCGCCCTTGACCAGCGCCTGGCCGTAGCCGGGCACATAGGCTGCAAACATCATGCCCGTGTGGTATTTGAAGCCGCGCAGCTCGGCCATGTCGAAGAACAGCGCCACCTCGGGAAACTCCGTCGCCACCCCGCGATACAGGGCGCGCAGCTGATCCAGCGCCGCCCCCACGGCCTGGGGCGCCTCGGAAAACGCCTCGCGGGCCTCGTCGAGCACCTCGGGGCCGCCGTTGAGCTCGCCCAGCGCGCAAAACATCGCTGCCAGCTCGGGGTCGTCCACCGCCGCCTCGACCCGACTTGCCAGATCGCCCGGCGACTTGAGCCGCAGCGCCTGGAAGATCGCCCGCTCGTCCTCTGCGCTCAGCTCGGCGCTCTCCACCAGGCTGCGGTAGATGCCGATATGCCCCATCGCCAGATGAATCTCGCCGGCAC
>DATHXP010000029.1:0-13380 GCA_035459605.1 Halomonas sp.
GGCGGCGTCGAACATGTTGTGGGAGAGCCCCACGGCGGCGGCCATGGCGATCACGTCGCGCGAGAACAGCGACAGCTCCATGCCCGGCTGGCCCTGGGTAACGCCGTCGCACATGGCCGGCACGCCGCCGGCGAACTGGGCGGTCCCGCCCATGGCGCGCGCCGCGGCCTTGATGGTCTCGGGGAAGGTTCCTAGCGGCTGATGGGCCGAGAGCATATCGTTGTAGGCCGAGATGATGCCCAGGTTGGCGCTGTTCATCAGCTTCAGCGAGTTCTTGTCCTCGCTGCCGCAGGCGGCGAAGCCGTGGGCCAGGTTGCCGCAGGAGAGTTCCCCGCGGTGCACGCCGCGGCGGTGCTGGTCGGCCATGCGCGCCTCGTAGAGCGCGCGCCGCTCGGCGGAGCGCTGGCGTATGCGGCGGGTAACATCGGCGACGGTGGCATTGAGGGTCGGACGGGAGCTGGCCATGGTGCACCTCAGCGGTGGTTGTTTGGTAAATTTACCAAATATTTGCGCGGTGTTTGCGCCAAGTGTAGCGAGTTTTTCGCGAATAATGTAGTTTTATTACGTTAAGATGGCCGGCGCGGGGCCACAATATTGAGGGATGCAGGTCATAAAACAGTCTAGCGCAATCCAGCAGGCCGCTGTGGAGGCGCAGCCCGCCGCTGCGCGGCATCGACTGTCACGCGGTGGGGGGTGACCAGAGCGTAGGCGGCGCCGAGCTGGCCGGCGCTGAGGCTCGGTCGCGCATTATCGGCTGCTAAGATGGCGACTGGCGACGTATCATGTGGTGATCGAACCATCCCGTCCATGACGACATAGCGCAGGAGAACTACCCATGAGCATACAGCGTCACGATATTCAGACCCGCATGAGTCGTGCGGTCATCCACGGCGGCGTGGCCTATCTGTGCGGCCAGGTGCCTGGCCCCGAGGCGCGCCAGGGCGATATCACCGAGCAGACGCAAAGCATGCTGGCTCGGGTAGACGCCCTGCTGGAAGAGGTCGGCTCCGACCGCGAACATCTGCTCACCGCCACGCTCTATCTGAAAAATGCCGAGGACGCCGACGGCATGAATGCTGTGTGGGACGCCTGGGTGCCCGAAGGCCATGCCCCGGCGCGCACCTGCGTCTGCGCGCCGCTGCCGGCCGATGAGCTGCGCGTGGAGGTTACCGTTACGGCAGCAATAAAAGGCTGACCGGCCCGGGTCTAGCTGCTGCTTTATGCCGCGTTCAAAGCCGCCTTTGAGGCGGCTTTGTGCTGGCTGGCGTCGCGATGCCCACGCGAAAGAGCGCTGCGCCATAAATTTGCCGCGAGGAGCGATTTTGTCTACGATGGGAACGTTCCCATAATCGCGTCGTACACTATGCTCACCGCTCCGCGCCACAACCCCACGATTCTCGATGTGGCTCGCGAGGCGCGCGCCTCCAAGACCAGCGTCTCTCGCTATTTCGGCCACGAACGCGAGCGGCTTTCTGCCGAGCTGCAGGCGCGCATCGCCACCGCGGCTCAGCGCCTGAGCTACCGACCCAATCGCATGGCGCGCGGGCTTAAAGGTGGGCATTCGGGGCTCGTCGGCATGCTGGTCGCCGATATTCGCAACCCTTTCTCGGTCGCCGTCATGCACGGCATAGAGCAGGCCTGTCGAGAACGCGGGCTGTCGCTAATGGTATGCAACACCGACAACGACCCGGCCCAGGAGCGCGCCTACCTGGAGCTGCTCGCCTCTTACCGGGTCGAGGGGCTGGTCATCAACGCCGTCGGCAGCCCCGATCGTGAACTGCAAACGCTGGTCGATCAGGGTATTCCGCTGGTGCTTCTCGACCGTGACGTGGGTAGCGTCGACGCCGAAGTGGTTGGCCTCGACAACCAAATGGCCATGGAGATGGCCCTGGATCACCTCCAGGCGCAGGGATATCGCACGCTGCTTTATGTCAGCGAGCCCCCCGCCGAAGCCAGTTCCAGGCGGGTCCGTCTGGATCATTTCAAGCTCGGGTGCGAGGCGCGCGCCCTCGACGGGCGGGTGCATGGTCAGAGGCTGGATGATGAGGCCTCCCTTCGCCGTGCGATTGTCGACTTTCTATCTCGACAGCCGGCCTCGCCCAGGGCCCTGCTCTGTGCCAACGGCAGGGTAACGCTTGTCGTAGCCCGCATCCTGCAGGAGCTCGGCGCCACGCTGGGTGAAACCGGGCTGATCGGCATTGACGAACTCGACTGGTGCGCCTTGATAAATCCCGGCATCACGACCCTGGCCCAGCCCACCGAGGCGATCGGTCGAGCCGCGCTGCAACGCTTGCTGGCCGGGTCAGCAGGCGGCGATGGGGCTTCCGCCCCGCGGCGCCTGCATCCCCCTACGCTGATGGCCCGCGGCTCCACCAGGCGGTGATTAGCGCCACGCCGCCGCTGCCAACGGCCACAGCAGTTAATGGTAACGTTCCCAGACTACAGGAGCCCCGCATGTCCCCTCAGCCAGCAGCCAGCCCCGAGATTCTCACCTTCGGTGAGGCCATGGCCATGTTCATCGCCGAGCAAGCCGGTGAGCTGGCCGAGGTCGAACGCTTCCAGCGGCGCATCGCCGGTGCCGATACCAATGTCGCCATTGGCCTGGCCCGCTTAGGGTTCCGGGTTGGCTGGCTGAGCCGGGTTGGCAACGATGGTTTCGGCACCTTTATCCGTCGCTTCCTGGAAGCCGAAGGGCTCGATTGCCGCCACCTGAGGGTCGACGACCAACATCCCACCGGCCTGCTGTTCAAGGAGCGGGCCGAAGGCGGTGCCGACCCGAAAGTGACCTACTTCCGTCGTGGCAGCGCCGCGAGCCGTCTGGCTCTCTCCGATGCGCACGCCATCGACTTCTCGGCGCTGCGCCACCTGCATGCCACCGGCATCCCGCCTGCGCTTTCGACCAGCGCAAGGGAGCTGTCTCACCATATGCTGAAACAGGCAGGCGCCGCCGGGGCAAGTATCTCCTTCGACCCCAACCTGCGTCCTGGCCTGTGGCGCAGCGAAAGCGAGATGTGCGAGACCCTCAATTCGCTGGCCGCTCAAAGCGACTGGGTGCTGCCGGGGCTTGCGGAGGGACGCCTGCTGACCGGTCGCGATAGCCCCGAGGCCATCGCCGACTACTATCTCGAGCGGGGCGCCAAGGCCGTTATCATCAAGCTGGGTCCTGAAGGCAGCTACTATCGCGGCACCCTGGGCGGCCAGGAGGAGAGCGCCACCGTTCCCGGCTTCGAGGTCGCCGAAGTGATCGATACCGTGGGCGCCGGAGACGGCTTCGCCGTCGGCGTGGTCAGCGCCCTGCTCGACGGTCGCTCGCCTCGGGAGGCCGCGCGGCGCGGCAATCTGATCGGGTCGCTGGCGGTGCAGGTGGTCGGTGACATGGAGGGTCTGCCCGATCGCGAGCATCTCACGGCCCTGGAAGCCGAGCTGCCGACGCCATCATCCCGATAAGCCTCTGCTACAAGGACAGCGCATCATGAAGAAACTTATTCTGGCCCACGGTCGCCTGACGCAGGCTCAGCTGGCCCAGCTCGCCGAACGCTTCGACGTCCAGGTCAGCCAAACTTCTGATCCGGCCGATGACCCCGCCTTTCTTGCCGCCCTGCCCAGGGCCCACGGTCTGATCGGCAGCGGGCTTGCGGTCACCCCTGAGCTGCTCGATGCCGCGCCGAACCTGGAGGCAATCGCCACCATCTCGGTGGGGTACGACGGCATGCCGGTCGACGAGCTGACGCGGCGCGGCATCCTGCTGTGCAACACGCCCGATGTGCTCACCGAGACCACCGCGGACACCGGCTTCGCCTTGATCCTGGCCGCTGCCCGCCGCGTCGTCGAGCTGGCCGACTTCGTCAGGCGCGGCGCCTGGCAGTCCAGCATCGGCGAGGCGCAGTTCGGCAGCGACGTGCACGGCAAGACGCTGGGAATGATCGGCTTGGGGCGTATCGGCGCCGCCGTGGCGCGCCGCGGAGCGCTGGGGTTCGGCATGCGCGTGCTCTACTCCAACGCCTCCCCGAAGCCGACCCTCGAACAGGCGCTGGGCGCCGAGCGTCGTGAGATGGGCGCGCTACTTGAAGAGGCGGATATCATCTGCGTGACCGTTCCCCTGAACGCCGAAACTGAACATCTGATCGGCGCGCGCGAGTTTGCCCTGATGAAGCCCTCGGCGATCTTCGTCAACATCGCCCGCGGCCGGGTGGTGAGCGAGGCCGACCTGATCGCGGCGCTGGAAGAGGGCCAGATTCGTGCCGCCGGACTCGATGTCTTCGAACAGGAGCCGCTTTCCCCTGACTCGCCGCTGCCCCATATGCCCAACGTGGTCGCTCTGCCGCATATCGGCTCCGCCACCCGCGAGACCCGGGATGCCATGGCGCAGCGTGCCGTGGACAACATCACCCGGGCGCTTCAGGGAAAGCGCCCCGTCAGCCTGGTCAATGAGGACGCCTGGAGGCTCACATGATCCCGCCGCTCTACCTGCTCTTCGACTCCGACGGCACTCTGGTCGACAGTGAGATTCTGCTCGCCCAGGTGATGGGAGAGATCCTGCCGACCTTCGGTCTGCCCTTCACCGCTCAGCAGTATCTGAAAGTGTTCCGCGGGGTGCGTTTCCAGACCATCGTCGAGGCTCTGGAGGAGCGCCACGGCGCTCTGGAAAAAGGAACCTTTGCGGTGCTGGAAAGGGAGATGCGCGGCCTGATGGAGCGACGCATGCGCGCCGAGCTGCGGCCCATCGAGGGCATGCCGCAGGCCCTGCAGGCGCTGGCCGATCACCCCAAGGCGGTCGTTTCCAACGGACCGGAGCGCAAGGTCCGCTGCGCTCTGGAGAGCAGCGGCCTGGCTCCTCACTTCGGCGACAACCTCTACAGCGCCTACACGCTGAACGTCTGGAAGCCCGATCCGGGGCTCTACCTCAAGGCCGCCGAGGCCATGGGACATCCCCCCGAGCGCTGCGTGGTGATCGACGATGCCGCGGTAGGTGTAGCCGCGGGGCTGGCGGCCGGCATGCACGTCATCCACTTGAACCGCTTCCCGGACGAGGAGACAACGCCAGAGGGTGCGATTGCCATCCGGCGCGCCGAGGAGCTGCCGAATGTCATCGAGGCGCTGGCCGGCAACGCCTCATCCACCAGCAGCAGGTGACGCTGCTTGTCGCAGGCTCTCTCCATCTCATTCAGCGCTTTCTCCTCGTGCGGTGGCGGGGCCGCTTCTGCGGGGCTCGTCACCATGAGCAGTCAAGCCAAGCGGCGTACCGCCGCCTCGACACCGCGCAGCTCGGCCAGACCGCGCAGTCGGCCATAGAGCGGATAGCCCGGCGCAGTATCACGATGCTGGTCGTCGAGGATATGGTGACCGTGGTCGGGACGCAGCGGCAGGCGCGGGCCGCCTTCCCGCTCGCGACGCCGCTCTTCGGCGACCAGCGCCTGGACCACCGCCACCATATCCAAGTCGCCGTCGAGATGCGGCGCCTCATGGAAGGAGCGCGGGTCCTGCTCACGCCGGGTCGAACGCAGGTGGGTGAAGTAGATCTTCGGCCCAAAGCGTTTCGCCATGTCCGCCAGGTCATTGTCTTCGCGCACGCCATAGGAACCGGTACACAGCGTCAGGCCGTTGGCCGGGCTGGGCACCGCATCGAGGATCCACTGGGCATCGTCGGCGGTGGAGACGACCCGCGGCAATCCCAGCAGCGGCCGCGGCGGGTCGTCGGGGTGGATCGCCATGCGGATGCCCACTTCCTCGGCCACCGGGATGATGGCGCGCAGGAAATATCCCAGGTGCTCGCGCAGCCGCTCGGCGTCAATCTCGGCATACTCGGCCAGCACGTCGCGGAACTGCTCCAGGGTATAGTGCTCCTCGGCCCCCGGCAGGCCGGCAATCAGGGTGTTGACCAGCTTGTCCCGACCGGCCGTATCCAGGCCATCGAGATAGGCTCGGGCCTCTGCCTTCTCGGCGTCAGTGTACTCCGCCTCGGCGCCGGGGCGCTGCAGCAGAAAGAGATCGAAGGCCGCGAAAGCCGTCTGGTCGAAGCGCAGCGCCAGGGCGCCGTCCGGCAGCGCCCAGGTCAGGTCCGTACGGGTCCAGTCGAGCACCGGCATGAAATTGTAGCAGACGGTATCGATACCGCAGACGGCCAGATTGCGCAGGGTCTGACAGTAGGTAGCAATCAGCTCGTCACGCGTCGACAGGCCCTTCTTGATCGCCTCGTGCACCGGCACGCTCTCCACCACCGACCAGCCGAGCCCGGCGGCCTCGATCATCGTCTGACGTTCGCGAATCGCCGCAACCGACCACACCTGGTCGTTGGGCACCTCGTGCAGCGCCGTCACGATGCCGGTGGCCCCGGTCTGGCGAACTTCCTCCAGGCGAATGGGGTCCTTGGGCCCGAACCAGCGCCAGGTATGTTCCATGAAATCTCTCCTCGTATTAGCCGCGACCCAGGGCGTCGAGCGCCATGGTCAGGCCATCGTGTGTCAGGGTGCGGTAGGCGGCGGTGACCGCCCGGGTGAAATCGGACCGCGCGGCCAGCGCCGGGGGAACCACATCGTCCATGGACAGGAAGGCCGTCACCAGTGCCTCGGGGTCCGTACCATGCCGCTCATGCAGGGTGGCGAAGCGTGGGGCCAGGGGGTCGTCGACCGAGTAACGCTGGCCCTGCAGGTCACGTCCGGCGGTGTAGCGGATCCACGCCGCCATGCCCAAGGCGGTGCAAGGGACGCTGCGCCCGGCCTCGAGGCAGCTCTGGGCCCCGTGCAGCCAGCGCTGGGGCAGCTTCTGGCTGCCATCCATGGCGATCTGCTGCAGACGATGGCGCAGGCTGTCGTTGGCGAAGCGCGCCAGCAGCTGCTCGGCATACTCAGTGAGGCTGGTGCCCTCGGGCATCACCAGGGTCGGCGCGGCCTCCTCCAGCATGTAGCGGTGCAGCAGTGCGCTCAGGGTATCGCGGCTCACCGCCTCAAACACCGTCTCGATGCCCGCCAGGGCGCCCAGGTAGGCCAGCAGGGAATGGCTGCCGTTGAGCATGCGCAGCTTCATGGTTTCGAAGGGCGCCACATCGGCGACCATCTCCACGCCGTCCAGCTCCCAGGCGGGGCGGCCCTGGGGAAAGGCATCCTCGACCACCCACTGGGCGAAAGCCTCGCACACCACCGCATTGGCGTCGTCAACGCCCAGCTCCCTGAGCCGCGCAAAGTCGGCGCTGGTCATGGCCGGCACAATACGGTCGACCATGCTGCACGGGAAGGCCACCTCGGCGGCGATCCATTCGGCCAGGGCGGCATCGTGCCGCTCGGCCAGCTGGATGACGGCGCGCCGGGTGCGTTTGCCGTTGTCCGGCATGTTGTCACAGGAAAGCACCGTGAACGCGGGTATGCCCGCCTTGCGACGGCGGCGCAGCGCCTCCACCAGCAGTCCCGGCGCGGTGCGCGGCGCCGCGGGGTCGGCGATATCCGCGGCAATCATCGGGTCATCAACCAGCAGGTCTCCGCTGGCCGGGCTCAGGAAGTAACCCTTCTCGGTGACGGTGAGGGTCACGATACGGGTCGCTGGCGCCGCCAGGCGCGCCAGCAGGGCCTCCAGGTCGCGCCCCCAGGCCCCGTTGGCGTCGCGCCCGGTGAACAGGGTCTCCTCTACCACGCCCACCTCGCGCAGGGTGACGGTCTCGCTGTCGGCATACTCGGCCACGTGGTAGCGGTAGCCCGCCTCGCGCAGGGCGTCGACCAGCCCGACGCTCGAGCGCAGATTGGCGCTGCTTACGCCCCAGGAGGCATCTCCGCTGCGCTGGCGGTAGCGCTCCAGGAACACGGCCTGGTGGGCGCGGTGGAAGGCCCCGAGGCCCAGATGGACGATGGCGACGTTTCCAGACCCTGGAGACACGGGAAAGCGAGTGATATTTTTCAGCATTTCAATTCTTTATAACCATTACGATCGTTTGCTCGGAGCTACTCGCCCATCAGCAGCGTCGGCAGCCAAAGAGAGATCGTAGGCACATAGGCAACCAGCAGCAAAACGGCAAGATTACAAATCAAAAATGGGACAATGGCTCGTGCCACGGTCAGCATGGGGAGTTTTCCAATCCCCGCTACAACAAACAGGCAAACCCCCACGGGAGGTGTGGTCAGCCCGATCATGAGGTTTAATACTGCCATGACGGCGAAGTGTACCGGATCCATTCCCACTCCAGTCGCAACGCCGAGCAGTGCGGGAAAGAGGATGATTAAAGCGGCGATGGTCTCCATGAAGGCGCCGACAAACAGCAAGATCAAGTTGATGATGAGGATAACGACAAGGGGATTCTCGCTAATACTAAGAATCAGGCCGGCGATCATTTGCGGAATCTGTTCGCTGGTCAATATCCAGCCAAAGAGATTAGCCAGTCCCACCATCAGCAGCAGCGCTGAAGAAGTGTAAACAGTATCAGTGAGAAGCGCCGGCAGCTTCCTCCATGAGAGGCCCTTATAGACATACATGCCCACCACCAGCGCATATAGAGAAGCGACGATGGATGCCTCAGTAGGCGTAAAGAATCCACCGATAATGCCGTAGAGAATGATCACCGTCATCAGCAATGCCCAGAAGGCAGCCTTGGCTTCACGCAGCAGCTGACGCAAGGGTACCCTCTCTTCTTTAGGGTAGCCGCGCCGAATGGCCAGTAGGTAAACCGTGACCATCATCGCCAGACCGAGCAACAGTCCAGGGATGGCGCCTGCCAGGAACATTCGCCCCACTGAAACGCCAGACAGTGAGCCGGCGATGATCATCGGTACGCTAGGTGGAATAATAGGCCCCACGGTCGAAGACGCGGCAGTAACCGCTGCTGCAAATGGTTTATCGTAGCCAGAGCGTGCCATGCCAGGAATCATCACCGAGCCAATACTGGCCGAGTCAGCCACAGCTGTGCCGGATATGCCACCAAAGATCATAGAGCCGCCGACATTAGCTAATCCGAGGCCGCCGCGAATATGGCCGAGAAGAGCGTTGGAAAACCTCACAATGTTCTCGGTGATATTGCCAACATTCATCAGGTTTCCAGCCAGAACGAAACCAGGAATGCACAGCAGCACAAAGGTATCTATACCAGCATAGAGACGTTGGGGAATGATCGTCAGTGAGATGCCTTCCAGCATCAGATAGACCAACGAGGCAATACCCAAAGAGAAGGCGACGGGCATGCCGATTGCCAGCAGGATCAGAAAGGCACTGAATAAGATGATCACTTCCATTATGGCTTCTCCACTGCAGCGTTTTCAGGCGAACGCAAGATGGCAATAAAGGCTTCCAGGAAGCCAATGGCGCCGTAGAATAAAAGGAGTGCGAACATCACTACCGTGGAGAAGAAGATATAAAGCATGGGAACCCGAAGGGTGGGAGAGGTCTGCCATGCGCCGTTCTGGGCATACGCCCAGGCATGGGGCAATACCAGCCAGGCAAAAACAGTGATCAGCAGGCAGATCAGCAGCTGGAAAGCTGCTCGAGCGCGAAGCCCCAGGGCATGGTGGAAAAGCTCTACGCTGACATTGCGATGCTTATGCAACACTACCCCTGCCGACAATGCCACCATGTAGACGAAGAGATAGCGCGACAATTCTTCGGTCCAGGCTAGCGAGAACGGCAGGAAAAGCCGCGCCGAGATCTGCAGCAGCACGGTACTAGCGATAGCTATCAGAGCCACGACAGCCAAGGTAGTAAACAGGATATCGGCCCAGTTGATCAGGCGCCCCAGCGACCCCTGAATGGAAGGAATCGAAGCCATTGAATCCAACTGATCGAGCACTTCCTGCTCGTCCGTCCTGTAGTCGAAGCTCATAGACACCTCCTCGTGCGCTTCATGCCGTAACGCGAGCAGCCGATTTATAAGAGCGCGCCTGCATCTAGCAGGCGCGTTCAAATGGGACCTTAGAGGTCTTGGATGGCTTCATAAATCTTACGCTGTTCGTCATTAAGCGCGTCGAATACCGCCGGGCGGGCCTTGTCGGCGAAAGCCTCGGTGTCCACATCAATGAACTCCATGCCGAGTGCTTCGAGGTCCTGGCGCAGGCGAGCCTCATCCTTGGTAAACAGCTCGGCTTCATAGGCCTGCATGCTATCCGCAGCGTCGAAGATCACTTCCTGCAGATCTTCTGGCATGCTTTCGAGCTTGTTCTTGCCGATGACCACGTAAATCCAGCTGCGCACATGACCGGTCAGGTTCACGTAGTCTTGCACCTCGTAGAAGCTAGCGCTTTCGATCAGGCTCAGCGGATTCTCCTGTGCCTCGATGGTGTTCTGCTGCAGGGAGGTAAAAACTTCGCTGAATGCCATGGGGGTAGGGCGAGCGCCCAGCGCACTCCAGGTATCCACAAATAGCGGCACGTTAGGCACGCGCAGACGAATGCCGTCAAGGTCGTCGGGATGCTGGATCGGCCGGTTTGAGGTCAAATGCCGTGGGCCGCGCTCAAACCAGGCCAGCGGCACCAGGTTGGCACGCTCGGTAATTTGCGCTTCGATCTCCTCGCCGATCGGACCGCTCACCGCTGTATGTAAATGTTCAGAGTCGCGGAAAGCGTAAGGTACCGCCATCATGGCCGCCTTTGGCGCCCAGTTCTGCAAGCTCTCGCCAGTGATGGTCATGTCGGCAGTTCCCAACTGGATGCTGTTGATCACATCCATCTCTCCACCGAGCTGCTCATTGGGATAGAGCTGTACCTCAATACGCCCATCGGCGTTAGCCTCGACTTCCTCTTTAAACTTCACTGCGGCCAGGTGCCAAATGTTCTCCTCGTTGGCGAGGTGACCGAACTTCAGAGTGAAGTCGGCGGCCACTGCCGCCTGGCTGCCGATCAGGGCGGTTCCGAGAATGGTGCTGGTGATAAGCTGCTTGATCATCTTGATCGCTCCTACACGAATAATTTATGTGTTATTGATAGTGCTTGGGTTGGCCTGCTGCTTCATTTGAAGCGACCGTCAGGCACCGATCTGGATCAGTACCTTGCGGGCTCGTTCAGGATGGTGGTCGAGCATTTCGATAGCATCTGGCATCTTGTCAAGAGGCTGTCGATGACTAACCAGCGCCAGGGGATCGAGACGGCCGGCATCTATCAGCTCGAGCACTTCCGGAAACTTACGGTTATTGAGGCGTGACCCTGCCAGGGTCAGCTCCTTCTTGATCACTTCCAGCTGTACCAGATCGCTGGGGGTCGGATTGAAGCCTAGCAGACCGATGCGTCCTGCCAGCGACGCTAGCCGCACCATCTGTGGCAGCAGCGAGGGAACGCAGGCGGCATCGGCGATCAGCGGCACCCCTTCGCCCTCGGTCAGCGACATGACGGCCTGCTCCACATCCTGGGCTTGGCCATTGATCACATGGCTCGCCCCGAGCTCGCTGGCTGTCATCAGGCGCTCGCCGATGACATCGGTGACGATTACTTCCTCGATCCCTTTCGCAAGTGCCATCTGGAGAATGGTGAGGCCGATAACACCAGCGCCGAAGATCAACAAGCGATCTCCGGGGTGTGGCTGCATACGATCGAGGACATTGGCGGCGATGGAGTAGGGCTCTACCAGTGCCGCAGCATCCAATCCCACGCTTTCGGGCAAACGGTGCAGATTGGCAGCTGGGATGGCAGCGTACTCTTCGAAGCCGCCGTCGCGGTGGACGCCGATTACCTCAAGCGAGGAGCAGACGTTAGGACGCCCGATGCGGCATGGGTAGCAGTGACCGCAGCTAATTACCGGGTCGATGCATACTCGATCCCCCTTGGCAACGTCCTCCACCCCCTCGCCAACGGCTTCGACGATGCCGGCGAACTCGTGGCCGGTGATACGCGGAAAACGCACGAAGGCATTATCGCCGTGGATAATGTGCATATCCGACCCGCAGATGCCCGCATAGGCAACACGTACCAGTGCCTCGTGCGGCCCGGCTTGAGGCGGTTCGATATTGGTGACTCGATAATCCAACGGGGCGTTGACTTGAAATGCTTTCATGTTAAATCTCTCCTCACCAGTGCCAGAGGGTTCCATCTTCCAGGCGGTTGACTGGCAGGCTAGCCCGCTTATAGGGATATTGCTTAGCCAGTTCCTCATCGATGTCAACTCCGTGCCCGGGTGACTCGCCTACGATAAAGTGACCGTCTACCAAGCGATAATCGTGAGGAAAAACCTCATCGGTCTCTGTGGTATGCGGCATGTATTCCTGGATGCCGAAATTAGGCACCCAGGTGTCGAAATGAATGGCTGCACCCAGGCAGACTGGAGACAGATCGGTAGGACCGTGGAAGCCGGTTCGCACATGATAAAGTCCTGCCAGGTCGGCTATCCGCCGTACGTGGGTGATCCCCCCGGCGTGGGTCAGGCTGGCACGAATATAGTCAATCCACTGATTTTCAATCAGCATTTTGGTGTCAAATAGGCTATTAAAAACTTCGCCTATCGCCAACGGGGTGGTCGTATGTTGACGAATCAAGCCGAAGCTTTCCTGAACCTCGGCCGGAACACAGTCCTCGAGCCAGAAGAGGTGGAAAGGCTCCACTTCCTTGCCTAGGCGCGCCGCCTCGATGGGCGTCAAGCGGTGGTGAACATCGTGTAAAATGTGCAGGTCGTCGCCGAAGCGGTCGCGCACAGCAGCAAACAGCTTAGGCGTATGATTGAGGTATTTGGCAGTACTCCAGACATGTTCGGCAGGCAGGTCAGAATCTGCCGGCTCATAGCGCTCTCCCGCCGCCTTGGCCACGCCGTAAATGCTGGCGATTCCTGGCACCCCAGCCTGCACTCGTACCGCGCGATAGCCCTCCTCCACATGGCGCGCGACCTCATCCAGGCAGGCCTCAATGTCGCGACCCGTAGCATGACCGTAGACCATTACCCGTTCACGGCTTTTGCCACCCAGCAGCTGATAAAGCGGCATTCCAGCCAGCTTGGCCTTGATATCCCAGAGGGCCATGTCTACTGCAGCGATCGCACTCATGGTCACTGGCCCACGCCGCCAGTAGGCGCCGCGATATAGGTACTGCCAGATCTCCTCGATGCGTTGCGGATCGCGGCCAATCAGCGCTGGAATCACGTGCTCTTCAAGGTAGGCCACCACAGACATCTCGCGGCCATTGAGGGTGGCATCGCCGATGCCGTAGACTCCTTCGTCGGTGACAATCTTCAGGGTTATAAAGTTGCGCCCCGGCGAAGTGGTGATGGTATAGGCACGTTCGATTTTCATTCACATGGCTTCCATGACCAATGACTGGGTCTGCTGCGTTTCAAACATCTCAGGGAAGCGCTGCACCAGGTCCGGGAGGGACTTGAGTATCTCCCGCTGGTGCAGATGCATGGCCTGCTTGGCAGCGTCCACATCGCGCGCCTCGATTGCTGTAACGATCGCCGTATGCTGGTCAATCAGCCGGGAAATCGGCGTGGCGTTGG
>DATHXP010000030.1:0-2386 GCA_035459605.1 Halomonas sp.
AAAGGAACAGTCTTGACCAAGACCTTGCCGAGTTCGCTGTTGAAGCCGAAGTGTCGAAGAGTAAAGGCGGGTTACTCCATAACATGTTGATTTATGGCGCCCCCATCAGGATTCGAACCTGAGGCCTTCCCCTTAGGAGGGGGACGCTCTATCCAGCTGAGCTATGGGGGCGCGACGGGCGGCATTATAAGGCGCCGGGCGGACAAGTTAAACCCGCCGCGGGTCGGAGAATGCGTCTGGCACAGGTAGAATGTGCCTTTTACTGCGATGGATGATCCGGCATGTCTGACCCCGCCAGTCCGCTTTCGTCGGCCGGCGATCGTCATTTTGACGGTCTCGCCGAGAAGTTTGCCACCAGCCTGTACGGCGGGCCGCGCGGCCAGCTGCGCCTGGTTCTGCTTGATCGGCTGCTGCCGGAAATGCTGGATCTGCACGGCCAGCCGGCGCTGGAGGTGGGTGGCGGCCTGGGGCAGATGAGCGAGTGGCTGGCTACACGCGGCCACGCGGTGACGCTGAGCGAGCCGTCCGGCGAAATGCTGGCGCTGGCGCGGGAGCGACTGGTGTCGCTTCCCATAACGTTTCATCAGCAGCCGCTGCAGGCGCTCGGCGAGGTGGCCCCAGGCCCCTGGCCGCTGGTGATCTGCCATGCGGTGCTGGAGTGGATGGCTGATCCGCGCGGCGCGTTTGAGGCGCTCGCCAGCCTGCTGGCGCCGGGCGGGCAGCTGTCGCTGATGGTGTTCAACCGCGATGCGCTGCGCTTCTCCAACGTCGTGAAAGGCAATTTGCGCAAAGTGCTGGACGATCGTCTGGCGGGGCGCGGCCTGCGTCAGCGGCTGACGCCGATTTCGCCGCTCACCCACGGCGAAATCGGCGAATGGGCCGAAGCCTGCGGGCTGCGGCTCACCGCCGTGGCGGGCGTGCGTATCTTCCACGACTACCTGCGCCGCCCGGCCGAGACCCGGCAGGATCACGACGACCTGCTGGAAATCGAGTGGCGCTACTGCCGAATCGATCCGCACTGGCGCCTGGGCCGCTATCTGCTGTATACCCTGGAGCGCCCGGATACCCACGAGGCCAAAGCCACTTCGTCACGGGAGAACAATCAATGAGCGCCGACACCCCGGTCTGCCAGCTGCTCGAACGCCAAACCACCGACTATCGCGGCTGGCTGTGGGTGGCGCCGCCGCGGGATCGCTGGCTGGAGACCGGCCAGGGCAAGCTGCTCAGCGCCGATGAGGCGGTGCTGGCCGCCTGGCGCGCGCGCGGCCAGGTGGCCATCTCGCCGCTGAGCGCCGAGCTGGGCGGACCAGAGCTGGGCGAGGCCGAGCTGGCGCCCCCCGGCGCGGTGCTGTTCTGGCCCAAGACCCACGCGCTGGGCGAGTGGTGGCTGCTGTGGCTGTGCGCCCGGCTGGCGCCCGGCACGCCGCTTCAGGTAGTGGGCGAGAACCAGGGCGGCATCAGGCGCGTGCTCAAGGTGCTGGCGGCGCTGGGGCTGGGCTGCCAGCGGCTGGACAGCGCGCGGCGCTGCAGCCTGTTTGGCTCTACCCTGGACCGGGTGGCGCTGGAGCCCGACGCGGCCTGGAAGTACTTCGAGGTCGAGGGGTTGACGCTGGCCAGCCATCCCGGCGTGTTCGGCCACGGCAAGCTCGACGACGGCACGCGGCTGCTGCTCGAGCATCTGCCCGCTGCGCTGCCTGACACCCCACCCCAGGGCACGGAAGTGCTGGACATGGGCTGCGGCGACGGCATCATCGCCGCCTGGCTGGCGCGGCGCGGCCACCCGGTGTGCGCGGTAGACGTCAACGGTTTTGCGGTGGAGGCGACCCGGCGCACGCTGGCGGCCAACGGGCTTTCAGGCGAGGTGTTGGCGGGCGACGTGTACTCGCCGCTTGCCGGGCGGCGCTTCGCTGCCATCGTCAGCAATCCGCCCTTTCATCAGGAGCGCCGCATCGACCACGGCCCGGCCAGCCGCCTGATTCGCGAGGCGCCAGAGCACCTCAAGCCGGGCGGGATGCTGCTGCTGGTGGCCAACGCCTTTCTGCCCTGGGCAGAGCCGTTGAGCCGGGCCTTCGGCGACTTCGAGATACTCGCCGACGACCGCCGCTTTCGCGTCTACCGCGCCGTGCGGCGCTGACACTTGGTGCTACCTTCGGGAGGCCTGCCCCTTGTCAGGCGCCCGGATGATGCCACTATCCTAACCCCGCCGCCGCTGCGCGGCGTTTTCGCCATGTGAACATGGCTCCTACAAAAACCCGTGCATATCACTGTTTTAAAAGGGATTGTAGGAGCGGCCTTCAGGTTCATGTACTTCTGGGATTCAGGAGCTCGGTGCCTGGTAGTCGATCTCGGTGATCAGCCAGGTCTTGGTGCCGCCGGGGGCGGCGAC
>DATHXP010000031.1:0-7279 GCA_035459605.1 Halomonas sp.
GAGTTTCTGCATGCCGGGAATAATTTCGTTATCCATCTTCTCCTGGTCGCAGGTAAAAGGGTGACCAGGGCGCGTCCAGGCATTACCGAGATCGACACTAATAAGCGCGGGGCGCTTACCAAAGCCGATGCGACGCTGAAAACCGCGCTCCGCATAGACTTTAGCGGACTCTTCGAAAGCCTGATCCAGCATCTTCATAAGCTCTTGTGACATTTTACACTCCATTAGTGTTATACATATTATTATACAAGCAAGCTTCTTTATTAGCAGAGTTGTTGTAAGGCTGGAACCTTTAACACACAGGCGCTAGTCAATAACCGTACTCGCTTATTTTTTTAATTAACTGATTATTTATACTTGCTTCGTATACCAACTTAGCCATCATGACCAATACAGTCCATTGCCTATTCAATCATTATTAATGCTACAGCAAGCAACAATCATCGTAACTGGGGAAGCAAGGTGAGGCGTTGCATAGACCCTGCCACACCGTCAGGCAGCTAGTGCCAAGGTCAAATCTGGTATTCTTATCGCTGTCTGGCAGAACCTTCCGTTGGAGCAGATCTGAATCTTGCCTAGTAACAATGGACGCTCCGTCAGGGTTGTACACTAAACGAGGTGATCTATAGCAAGGCAAGCTACCTCTATGAATAAGTCCCGCATCCGTTACTTCGGTACCTATTACAGGGAGGCACTCGGTCTCGCTGACCGAGTGGCTGTTGCCACGGCAGCCCGTGAGCTAGAGCTGCAGCCCAGCCAGCTCTACCAATGACGGGCCAAGGCACAGCAGAGAGAAACACATCCGAGCGAGAGCAGTCGCTCGCCGTGGAGAATGCTCGGGTGAAGCGCCAATTCGCTAAAATGTCGGAGGAATTGGCCATAACAAGAAAGGACGCGGTCTGCTTTGCGAGTGGCTAGGCGTAGAGTGGCAGCCTTGTTGTTAAATTAAATTAGGGCAAAAGAGAGTGCGACAGCAATGGCGGAGCTGCCGGAATAAAAATTTTATGCTATTAAGGCCTATATGAATGCCTTCCAGATGATGATAACTGTTGAGGATATTGTTTTTACGCTACTCGCTACAAAGTCAATTGACCCTAATAAACCCACGCTCAGTGAATACTACTAATAATCCCCCTCGGCTACGGAGCCTGCAGAGCTAGCCTATTTAACCATGATACCGCCAGTTGATATCTTGGAATTATATGTAAATAACTTAATCACTTATTCAAATATGCTTGACTCCACCAGAATGAATCATCACACAGGCATAGCCGAATCCTGTCCATCTCCAAGATCATCCCATATTAAATCAACCAACATTCATGATATGTCTCTCTAAAAATCCACCACTACATCGCTCTTAGGCTTACTGCAGCATGACAGGATGTAGCCTTCTGCAATATCCTCGTCGGTGATGCCGCCATTATGGTCCATCTCTACCTCACCGGAGGCGAGCCTGACCTGGCAGGTGCCACAGATGCCCATCCCGCATGCTTTGGGGATATGCAAACCGAGTTTGGACGCTGCGGCATGCACAGTTTCGTCGGGCTGAATACGCACGCTCTTGCCCGAGCCACCGAACTCGATGCTGAACATTTTGGCATAGTCAAGCTGTTCAGCGTCGGCCTCGGCTTGCTCGGCAAGTTCCAGCACGTCTTCCTTTACATCAGTCGGCGTGGCACCAAAGGACTCCTCATGGTAATGGTTCATATCAAAGCCGTTATCACGCAGGATCCGTTTCACTGCATTCATATACGGCGTAGGGCCACAGCAGAAAACCTCTCGCTCGAGATAATCCGGCGCCATCAGCTCCAGCATCGGCTGGGTCAAGTAGCCGCGGTAACCGGCCCATGCTTCACCGATATCGCTCTTAAGCTCGCACACAACATGTAGCTTGAACTCGGGAATTCGTGAGAACATGTGAATCAACTCGCGATGATAGATGACATCGCGAGGGGCGCGAGCGCTGTGAATGAATTCGACATCGACGTCGGCATTGGTATCGAAGAGCCAGCGGGTCATCGACATCAGCGGCGTGATTCCCACTCCCCCGGAAAGAAACAGCACTTTCTCGGCGGGGTAATCCATGATATTGAAATTACCCACGGGGCCGTGCACCGCCAGTTTATCGCCAGCCTTGAGATTGTCATGCAGCCAGTTGGAGACCTTGCCACCCGGCATGCGCTTGACGGTGATCGAAAAGCTGTAGGGAACTGACGGTGAACTGGAAATGGTGTAGGAGCGCATGATCTGCTCACCCTCGATCTCCAGCTCCAGCGTGACAAACTGCCCCGGCTTGAAAAAAAACATCACCGGCTGCTCAGCCATGAAGCAGAAGGTGCTCGCGTCCTGCGTCTCCTGAATCACCTTGACACAGCGTACCAGGTGCCTGCCATTGGCCCAGGTTTGGGTCGTGATCTGGCTATAGAAGTTCATTGTCATGTCATTTCTACCTGGCATCACCGTGGCTAGGCATTGCTGGGCCGCGGCAGCTAGAACCACCACTGCCCAGCTTCTTGATAGCTACATTCTGGGCACACGCCACGCGACCGTCTTATCTGCCAGCGACATAAGCATGCCTCGCACACCCTTGCGAAGGGCAACATCTCAACAAAAGCGTCGCCGGGATGTCACTCGATGTCGCCGGCAGACAACCAGGCCTTCACCACACTTCCCATACTCGAGATTAATAATAGCTCTCCAATAAATTGGCGCCGTTCTCGTGGTGAGACGGTGATTTCGAGGATCTTCGGCATGAACCTAATTGCAAGCTCCCAGCTGGACGGCCACCTGGCCGGCGCGCGCGAAGCGGCCACCACGCTACTCAGCGGCCGAGCCCCCGGCTTCTCGCTGCCTCAGCCCTTCTATAACGATGACCAGATCTTTGCTCTCGACATGCAATCGATCTTCGAGAAGGAATGGCTGTTTGCCGGCATGACCTGCGAGATTCCCGCCAAGGGCAACTTCATCACCGTGGATATCGGCGACAATCCGGTGATTATCGTGCGCGGCGCCGAGAACCGCATCCACGCCTTCCACAACGTCTGCCGCCACCGTGGCTCCCGGCTGTGCCTGGAAGAGAAAGGCAAGGTCGCCAAGCTGGTGTGCGGCTACCACCAGTGGACCTATGAACTCGACGGTCGACTGCTGTTTGCTGGCAGCGACATGGGCGAGGACTTCGACCTCTCCAGCTACGGCCTCAAGCCGGTCAGCGTCGAGTGCGCCGGCGGCTTCATCTTCATCAACCTGGGCGACGAGCCGCCGCTGATCGATGACCTCCTGGAGACGCTGGAGCACTACCTCGAGCCCTACCAGATGGACAACGTGAAGGTTGCTGCTCAGTCCAGCATTGTTGAGCAAGCCAACTGGAAGCTGGTAATTGAAAATAATCGCGAATGCTATCACTGCAACGGTGCCCACCCGGAACTGCTCAACTCGCTGCAGGAATTCGACGATAGCGATGATCCTCGCGCGACGCCGGCTTATAAAGCGCTGGTTGCGCGCAAGCAGGCCGACTGGGACAGGGAGAACGTGCCCTGGCAGCTCAAGCGCTTCGGCAATCGCAATCGCCTGACCCGCACGCCGCTGCGGGAAGGCACGCTATCTATGACCATGGACGGCAAGCAAGGCTGCAAGAAGCTGATGGGCCGGTTTACCAATCCTGATATGGGCTCGCTGCGCATCCTGAATCTCCCCAACTCGTGGAGTCACTTCCTGGGCGATCACGCCGTGGTGTTCCGCGTCCTGCCGCTGGGACCACAGAGGACCGTGGTGGCAACCAAGTGGCTGGTGCACAAAGACGCCGTTGAGGGTGTCGACTATGATCCCGAACAGTTGCGTAAGGTGTGGGATGCGACCAACGCCCAGGACCGCCATCTGGTCGAGCAAAACCAGCGCGGGATCAACTCGAAGGCCTACCAGCCAGGCCCTTACTCCAGGACCTTCGAGTTTGGCGTCATCGACTTCATTGACTGGTATAGCGAACGTATGCTGACCAGCCTCAGTTATGAGGCACCGTCATTGCAGCAGGCATCGGTTTAAGCCCTCATCATGCACTGCCTTGGCCAGCCGCTGGGCTGGCCAAGTTATTCTTGGAGACTCCCGATAAGCGCCTCTCGCGACCACTGCCGCAACCTTTTCAGCTATCCGTTGCTCTACAAAGCCGCAGCACTCCATGCCGGTTAAGAACTCATGAAGATAAATGGCAACTGGATGTCGCTTTCATGACATCACCACCGCCTTGGGTCCGCAAAAATACCCATGCGATTAGCCACCTTGGTGGATAAGCGCACAACAACAACAACCGAGGAAATTTCTAATGAAACATGGCGACCCCGTCTTGTTAGCGGGTCAAGACAACAAGCAACTTCTGGGGCTGGACTTTCATAACCCCGTCTTCCCTCTTTCCGCCGTCACTATCCTGGTCTTTATCGTCTACGCTCTGGTCTATCCCGAGGCTGCCAGCCAGCAAATGATGTCGGCACGTGGCTGGACCATCGCTAACTTCGACTGGCTGTTTCTCATCGCGGGCAACCTGTTCGTACTATTCTGCATCACGCTGATCTTTCTGCCGGTGGGCAGGATTCGTCTGGGCGGACAGGGTGCCCGGCCAGACTTCTCTCGCAGGTCATGGTTTGCGATGCTGTTCGCTGCCGGCATGGGCATCGGCCTGATGTTCTGGAGCGTGGCCGAGCCGGTGGCCTACTACACCGACTGGTATGGCACTCCACTCAACGTGACGGCAAGATCGCCCGAAGCCGCCAGCGCTGCGATAGGTGCCACCATGTATCACTGGGGGCTGCATCCCTGGGCGATCTACGCCGTCGTTGGTCTGTCACTGGCTTTCTTTGCCTATAACAAGGGGTTTCCGCTGACCCTGCGCTCGGCTTTTTACCCGCTATTGGGTGAGCGTACCCGAGGCTGGACTGGCCATGTCATCGATATTCTGGGAGTTTTCGCGACGATCTTTGGCCTGGCGACCTCGCTGGGACTGGGTGCCTCCCAGGCAGCCGGCGGGCTGGCCTACCTGTTCGACGTGCCCAATACCATCGGCACCCAGGTCGCGATCATCGTAGTCGTCACTTCGGTAGCGCTACTCTCGGTATGGCGCGGCATCGATGGCGGCGTCAAGCTGTTTTCCAATATCAATATGGTGCTTGCCGCGGCACTTCTGCTGTTCATGGTAGTGTCCGGCTCGACGCTGCTGTTCGCCAACGGTCTACTGAAGACCGCCTGGGATTACGCTACCCATTTCGTGCCTCTCTCCAACTGGATCGGCCGCGGGGACGAGTCTTGGTACCACGGCTGGACCATCTTCTACTGGGCGTGGTGGATCTCCTGGTCACCGTTCGTCGGCATGTTCATCGCCCGTATCTCGTACGGCCGCAGCGTTCGCGAGTTCCTCACTGCGGTACTGATCGTGCCCACGCTGGTCACCTTGGCGTGGATGACCGCATTCGGCAACGCTGCCCTGAAGCAGTCCAGCGAAAAGGTAGGCGAGTTGGCCAACGGTATCAGCGATGTCTCTCTTGCGATGTTCCAGATGCTCGAGAATCTGCCCTTCACCATGCTGACTTCGACCCTGGCGATCATTCTGGTGCTGGTATTCTTCATCACCTCGTCAGACTCCGGTTCACTGGTAATCGATAGCATCACCGCCGGTGGCAAGACCGATGCGCCGAGGAGTCAGCGTGTGTTCTGGGCCACCCTGGTTGGCATGATCGCCGGCGTGCTGCTGTATGGCGGTGGCGATCAAGCGCTCACCGGCCTGCAGGCCGCAGCAATAACCACTGCTCTCCCCTTCACCCTGGTCCTGCTGGTGATGTGCTTTAGTCTCTACAAGGGGCTTCACGAGGAGCGCAGGCCTCGGGCCGCGCTTACCTAGCCCGAAAACTGCGTCGAGCATGCATACGGCAGCTGATACTCGCTCATGATTCAAGTCTCTCCATTATTAACCCGGCAAGTATTCATGTCGGGTTAATAGCGGTACAAGGATGTACCGTCGCCGGTCGAAAGGCCGGCGCGAGACAGCGCAGCACCAGCAGATTCACACATCTGCGCCAGTGCTGCGCTGGCGATAATCCAAGAGGTAAGGATGACCTGTTTGATTGCCGAATTAATAGGATCACCGGCGACAGCCGCCATCCCGAAACCCGCCGCATCAACCGCCTAGTTTTTTCATGCAGTGATAAGCGCCGGCTTGCTTCGCCGAACGGCTCTTTTTCACATTCCGCTTGAAGCACTGGCCGGCTCACCCAGGCCCAGCAGTCCAAACTCGCGATACTGATGCCACAAGGCAGGCTAGCGCAGCACCTCTTCCTCTCTGAGCAACGTGAAGATCGCCTCGGCGCCCTGCTCCGGCGTCATGTCGGTGAGCACCTGCCCACCGGCCGAGGCCTTGGCGGTAGCTGCCCTCATCCGCTCGGCACCGGTCTTGGCTTTGATCACCTTGAGCCGTTTCGGCCTTGGCCGTGCGGGCTGCAGCTGGGCCTCCTCAAGCAGCGTGTCCTCAATCACCGCCGCTTGCTGCCGCTGCAACTGACCGCGCCGGGCTGGGCCAAAGGCGCTTTGCCTGGCCTCGGGGGCCGCGTTATCGACACTGGCCACAAAGGGCAAGCGCACCTGCAGGCGGCGACGCTGGCCACGAGGCAATGCCTGCAAGACCTGGGCCACGCCCCCCGTCACGCTTTCCACCTCGGCCAAGCCGACCACCAGCGGCCAGTCGAGCTGTTCGGCCAGCAAGTAGGGCAGCATGCCCGAGCCTTCCCCGATTTCCGCCTGGCTGCCGGTCAGCACCAGCTGGGCGTCGGCGTGGCGCAGATAGCTGCCCAGCGCCGGCAAGACATCGGCCTGGGGGGGCTGTTGCAGCACGCTCATCTCCGCCAAGCCCATGCCCAGATAGGCACGCAGCGCCTCCGCCTGGGGATCACCGGCGTGCAATAGCCGGAGATCCTTGCCCGCCAGGCGCAACCCCAGCTCGACGGCGCGGGCATCCTGCTCGGCACGCCGGGCGCGGCCCGTGACCGGGTGCGCTCCGACGGAAACCAGGGTGATGACGTTTATATTATGCGGCATCGCGGATATCTCCCTGACGGTATTCGCTCACTCGTTCGATCAATGCCTGGAGAATCGCCGTCGAGTCGCCGATCACGGCAAGGTCGGCGCGTTTGACCATGTCACAGCCGGGGTCCTTGTTGATTGCCACCACCTTGTCGCAAGTGGCAATGCCTTGAAGGTGCTGAACCGCACCGGAAATCCCCACCGCCAGGTAGACCCGCGC
>DATHXP010000032.1:0-1841 GCA_035459605.1 Halomonas sp.
TACTCCCACGAGTATATCCAGAAGTCCAAGACCACCCAGAACGGCAGAACCAGCAAGGTGATCGGCAGCGACGCCAACGTCGGGGTGTTCAGCATTGGCGGCACCTATGCGCTGAACGACAGCACCTCGGTGGTTACCAACCTGGGAATGGGGCTCACCGACGATGCCTCGGACATCAGCCTGTCGTTTCGCATGCCGTTCCAGCTCTAAGTCCCTATCCGCATTAACCAATGCCGGAGACTGTGGTAGGCCAGGAGCCTGCCCGTCTTCGGCAATTTTTTTGGTTTTTTGCAGATCGGTTTGCGCGACGCTGGAAACTTCTTGCGCGATGAGATACACCGCCGCTGTGCGGGGGCGCTTTATGAATCAGTCTCTTACGAAACATGAGCTGAGGCACATGCCTCTGTAAGAGGGCAGCTTCGCTGCGCGACCGGCGCCGCCAGGCGCCCCGGATGGGCGCGATGCAGATGGCCCCTTGCCGCCGCTGCGCGGCGGTGTCGCGATGCACAGCATCCCTCCTACGAAAATCAGTGCGTGCAAGACACCGTAGTCGGAGGCGCCGCCAGGCGCTAATCGACAGTGCAGCATTGGCTGGTTCAGGCTGCACTGTCAGGCATAAGTCACAGGCCGGGGGTGAGCGCGGCCCGCCAAGCTGGCATAATGCGCCTTTAGTCTTTGCCGCAGGAAACTCTCGATGCTCAAGTGGCTTGCCGTTGTGCTGGCCGGCCTGCTCGCGCTGCTGCAATATCGCCTGTGGCTCGGCGAGGGCGGCATGGCGGATCTGGATCAGGTGCAGCAGCGCGTCGCCGCCCAGGAGGCGGCCAATGCGCCGTGGCGCGCCCGCAACCAGCGGCTGGCGGCCGAAGTCGTCGACCTCAAGACGGGGCTGGATGCCATCGAAGAGCATGCCCGCAGCGACATCGGCATGCTGCGGCGTGACGAGCAGTTCTTCTGGGTACCCGGCGCGCAGGAAACAGCGGAGGATGGCTCGCCATGAACGCTCGACTATGGCTGGTGGTGCCGGCGGCGGGGCGCGGCACGCGAATGGCCGCCAAGCGCCCCAAGCAGTACCTCGAACTCGCGGGGCGCACGGTCATGCGCCACACCCTGCTGCGCCTGTACCGGACATTTCCCACGGCGCGCCTGTGCCTGTGCCTGGACGACACCGACGACCTCTTTGAGCCCGGCTGGGTGCCTTTCTCCCAGTGGCGGCGCGTCCAGGGCGGCGCCGAGCGCATGGGCTCGGTGCTCAATGCGCTGGAGGCGATAGCCGACGAGGCCAATAAAGACGACATCGTGCTGGTGCACGATGTGGCCCGGCCCTGCGTGATGCGGGAGGATCTTGAACGCCTGCTCGAGGCAGCCGAGCGCGAGCCGGCGGGCGCGCTGCTGGCCATTCCGGTGGCGGATACCATGAAGCGCGATAACGGCGCCGGCCGCGTGCTGCGCTCCGAGGCGCGCGACGGCCTGTGGCATGCCCTGACCCCCCAGGGCTTTCGCTACGGGCTGCTGCGCCGGGCGCTTGCGCAGGCGCGCGCCACAGGGCGGCAGGTGACCGACGAAGCGTCGGCGGTCGAGGCGCTGGGGCTGTGCCCGCGTCTGGTGCCGGGCCGGCGCGACAATATCAAGATCACGCATCCGGAAGACCAGGCGCTGGCGGCGCATATTCTCGCCGCGCAGACGGCGAGCGATTACTCCTTCTGATCAATGAATAAAGGGCAGGGCATGATACGAATCGGCCACGGCTTTGATGTGCACCGCTTCGGCGAGGGCGACCATCTGATGATTGGCGGCGTGGCCGTTCCCTATCATCACGGTTTCGTTGCCCACTCCGATGGCGA
>DATHXP010000033.1:0-15796 GCA_035459605.1 Halomonas sp.
CTGCCTTGAAAAACGGGTGATTTTCGGCGGGATCGGTGGCAACTTGGGCCGGATTCAGGATCACTCACTGGCAAAGCAGCGCGTCATTCGTGGTCTACAGCAGCTGGACTTGGAGAAAAACGGTGTTTATTCTTCCTATACTCCGATGACCATGTCTTTGGCTCGATGGCGCTGAGCGTCGAGTTTTGAGCCGGCCTTCAAAGGGGTGGGTCGATGAACACCAAGACCTCGTTAGGACTCGCTCGTCGGCGGCGAGCCAGCGAACACAGCACCCACCGGCAGCTCGTGCAAGTCCTCGCCATCGCGCAGCACGAACAGCGCCTGCAGGCCCAGTTTCCTGGCCAGTCTCGGTCCTGCTTGTTCTCCGAGCACCATCAGCGCCGTGGCCCAGGCGTCGGCAAGCATGCTGCTGGCCGCCACGACGCTGACCGCCGCGAGCCTGTTCGAGACGGGGCCATGGCGCCCCGGCTGCATGGTGTGTGAAAGCTTTCTGTCGCCGATCTCCACCCAGTGGCGGTAGTCGCCCGAGGTCGCGATGGCGGCATCGTGCAGGGTTGTCACCCCGGCCACTTCCCGGACGCCGTGCACGGGGCGCTCGAGGGCGAGTGCCCACGGCTCGCCATCACTTTTCCGACCGCGTGCGCGCATCTCCCCGTCGATACCGACCAGCCAGGCGTCAATACCATAGCCATCGAGACAGCGCGCCAGTTCGTCGACCGCAAAGCCCTTGGCAATGCCGGACAGATCCAGCGACACGGCAGCGTGCTTGCGCACTCGGCGGTGCTCGGTATCGATCTCCAGCGCTTTGCCGGCGGGTGTGCGGGCCGTATCGATGAGCGCTGCGATGCGCGCGTTATCGGGCCTGCCGGCACCCGGACCAAAGCCCCAGGCAGAAACCAGATCGCCGACGTTGATATCGAACGCGCCCTCAGACTCCCGCTCGATGCGCACGGCGGCGGTGAGCACTTCGATGAGTTTTTCCGGCACCGCCAGCCACTCTCCCAGCGGCGCACGATTGAGCCGACACAGATCGGAATCGGCCCGCCAGGTCGACATCTGCCGGTCGACCGTATCGACGGGCGTGAACAGATCGCGGGCGATGGCGGCCTGCGGTGCGTCGGGCGGGGCGTAGAAAACGGCCGTGTAGCGGCTGCCCATGGTCGGGCCGTGCAGTTGGTAGCGCTGCAACGCCGCCGGTGGTGAAGAGGACTCAGTAGACATCTTCACGATAGCGTCCCTCGAGCTGGAGTGTGGCGATGTCGAGGCCGAGCGACTCGATCACCTCGTTCAATGCCTGTCTGACGCCACTGGCCATGTCGCGCCCGCCGCAGACCAGAATCTGGGCACCTTGCTTGATCATCTCGCGTACATGCATCCGATCGGCCACGAGCTTGTCCTGTACGTAGCTGCGCTCGCTGGCCCGGGAAAATGCGGCGTGCAAGCCAGTCAGCCGCTGGTCGCGGCGGTAGCCATCGAGCTCAGCCTCATAGAGAAAGTCGGACTGCGGGCTGCGACCGCCCCAATAAAGGTGCATGGGGCGCCGCGCGGCGTTGTGGCGGATAAATCCGGCCAGCGGCGCGATGCCGGCGCCGGCGCCGATCAGGATCACCGGGTTCTTGCCAGCGGCCGGACGAAAGCCCGGGCTCGGCTTGATGAAGGCCTCGATCGTGTCGCCGATCTTCAGGGCGTGCAGAAAGCCCGAGCACAGGCCGCCGGGCCGCTTGCGCACGCAGATTTCCAGCATCCCGTCGCGCGCGGCCGAGGCGAGCGAGTAAAAGCGCGCCAGGTTGCTGCCCGGCGGCAGAATGCCGACCAGATCGCCGGGTTCGAAACGCGGCAGGCGATGGCGTTTGCGCAGCCACCCTGCAGCCGGGCCCTGCCTGGCGGGTGCCTGAAAACGCAGTACCGCCGTCGGCGCCTGCACATCCGCGCCGTAGTCGCTGCGCTCGACCAGTTCGAGCGTGGTGGTGCGCGGCCGCGCCGGCGTGTGTTCCAGTTCAAGCTCAAGCCCGATGGCTTCTCCCAGCGCATCGCCCCAGCGGGCGAAGTCCTGCGCTGACTGGCGATCGACGGTGTCGAGCGCCAGCAATCGCGGCCAGCCTTTGGCGGCGAGGGCTTCATCAACCATGGTGGCAAAACCGCAGAATTGCGGGAACTGCCGGCCACCGAAGCCGAGCACGGCAAACGGGATGCGGAAGGCTTCCGGGAAGCGATCGAGACGGGCCAGAAAGCGGCTGGCCGAAGCCGGCGGGCCGCCATCGCCATAGGTTGCGGTCAGGATCAGCAGCCGCTCGGCGCGGCGATAGCCGGCCGCGAGCTGGTTCATGGGGGCGGTATGCACGCGCTCGCCGCGCTGGATGAGCGCCGCGTGCAGCGTTCTGGCAAACCCCCAGGTGCTGTTGTTCTCGCTGCCGACCAGAATGACGGTCTGTGCCGCATTGGGCGCGCTGTTGGCGCTGAACTTCGGCATGGCGCGACGACGACGCCACCAGATCAGCACCCCGGTCACCGCCATGATCGGCACGGCCAGCGCGGCCAGGCCGAGAATCAGCCCGAGCCACCACAGCCCTTCGCCGGTATGCAGACTGTAGATGAGCTGATGGAACCTGCGCGCGCTGCTGTGCGCCTGCCAGGCAAGAAACTCGCCGCTTGCCTGATCGATAAAACCCGCCCCGGTGCGGGTGGTCAGCGAATACACGTCGGTCGGATCGTCGGCGAAGGGATAGACCAGCTCGCGCAGATCGTTGAGATCCGTCGCCTGGAACGCGGGCAGTTCACCAACCGGTCTGGGTGGGCCGCCGGATACCTGCGCGGGGAATTCGGGTGCCGCCGCCGACCCGGCCGGGATCAGATCGAAGGTGGTCGCCGACATATAGGCGCCGGTGAGCGCCGAGAGCAGCAGGGCCAAAAATGCGGCCCGGCCCAGCTCGCCGTGCAGACGCTGGCCGGGTGTACCGCGGATGGGCCGCAGCATCTGCCGCCAGCCGCCGAGGCGGGCGGCAAGCAGCAGCGCGCCGGAGATCGTCAGGACGAGCATCAGCACCGCAACAATTCCGGCCGCCGCCCGGCCGGCTGTGTCGAGCAGCAGCGAGCGGTGCAGGTTCTTGACCCAGCGCGAGAAGGACGAGGGTTCATGGGCGCCGATGCGCTGTCCGGTCCGCGGGTTGACCACATCGGCGCCCACCCGATCGCCGTCGCTGTAGTAGACGACGATGGCGCCCGACGGCTTGCGCTCGATCTGCTCGGCGCCCGGGTAGGTATCGGCGAGGGTTTGTGTCAGATCGGCGACGCTGATCTGCCCGGCGGCGGGCACGGTGGAACCGGCCCGTTCAAGCGCCGGATCGAGCGACAGAATCGCACCACTGACCGCGATCACGACGACAAGCAGGGCCGCGATCAGGCCGGGCAGCGAATGGAGTTGGCGCAGCATGGCGGTTTCCTTATCCCGGACTATTGCAGGTCGTAGCGCAGGGACTGCACGTAGCCACGGCCGGTGACCGGCTTGCCGGCGCCGTCGGTGGTCAGCGCCACGGAGGCATCGGCCTGGTTGTCGCGCATGTCTTCAACGGCGGTGTCGACCCGGACCTCGTAGCCCGCATCGATCAGGACGTCCGCTACCTCAGTGGTGACCGTCAGCGTGCGGCCGCTGCCAACGCTGGCGCCGGTCAGGCCATCGTATTCGCTGCGCTGCTGGCGGCTGCCGCGGGCCCAGCCGCGCAGGTGCTTGTAGTACTCGGTGTCCTCGCCCGCCACCCAGAGCGTTTCATGGTAGCGGCCGTTTGCGTCGGTGATATACAGCGCGACATAGGCGCCGTCGCCACCGTAGTTCTTCAATTGGGTAGTGAACGTGACCTCTCGGCCCAGGGCAATCACGGGCAGCGAGATGGCGGCTGCAAGGCAAAATGCACCGGCAAGTTTTTTCATGGGACGGCCTCCGCTTTCGTTATGTGTGTGAGGCAATCTACCGGCCCAGGCTGACAGCAACCTGAAATGGCGCAGCCGGGGTATGCGTTTGCGGTACAAATGTTTCTGCCGGATGAAAGAAGAGAATGCGGCGAGGCAGGGATGGCGGATACAAAAAAGCGCCGGAGCCGACCAGGCTCCGGCGCAGCAGGTTTGCTTTGCGATCCGGCGAGCGTCGATGCCCGCTGCGGTCGGGTTACTCGATCCGAACCGTGGGACGGCTGTCGGATTTGCTGTTGTCGGCGCTGGAAGACTTCATGGAAACGTCGTCGGACTTTGCCTTGCCGCTGCCGTAACGATAGTCTATCTCCAGCTTTCTGATCTGGAGCGTATCGGGCGCATACTCCGCCTCGATTTCGTTGCCGTCGGCATCGCTGGCCTTGATTTCGTAGCAGCCATCGTCGACCTTGATGCGATGAATATTCCAGTCCGGATGTTGTTCTTCGAGCTGCTGGCGCAGCGTCTCGCGCGGCTGCCAGTCGGCCATGGGCACGTTGCAGTCGTCGTCGGCGAAGGCGGCTGAGGTGGTGGCCAGCAGTAGCAGTGCGGCGGCGGTCATTGTACGTTGCATGATTGGGCTCCTCTTTACTGTGAACGAGATGCCACCATAGCGGGGTTTTCTGACAGCAAGCTGAACACCCGTGACCCGCGCGGCTCAAGCGACAGGCAGTTTCAGCGCCAGGGAATTCAGGTCAACGTCAGGTTCAGCGAGTAGTATGGCAACGGGATGATGAACACAAGAGGCGCTCGTGCGAATATTGCTGGTTGAAGACGCCGTGCAGCTCGGCGAGGCCGTGCGCGAACAGATCATCGACGATGGCCATGCCGTCGACTGGGTGCAGTGCCTTAGCCATGCCGAGGCGAGCGCTCGCTCTACCGCCTACGATCTGATCCTGCTCGATTTGATATTGCCCGATGGGCACGGTCTCGACTTCCTGCGCCGGCAGCGTGACGTTGGTAAAAGCACGCCGGTGATCATCCTGACCGCGCGCGACCAGATCTCCGATCGCGTTGCCGGGCTCGACGCCGGCGCCGACGACTATCTGGTCAAGCCCTTCGATCTCTCGGAGCTGTCGGCACGCATCGCGGCCGTGGCGCGGCGCTACAGCGGCAACCCCAATCCTCTCATGCAGGTGGCAGACCTCGAAATCGATCTGTCGAAACACAGCATCCGCCGCGACGGGCGCGCGATCGACTTGACCGCGCGCGAGTGGGCACTGTTCGAGGCCTTCGTGCAGCGCCCCGGAGCGCTGCTGTCCAAAGCGCAGCTCGAGGATTGCCTCTATGCCTTCGGTGCCGAGGTCGAGAGCAACACCATCGAGGTCTATGTCAGCCGCCTGCGGAAAAAGCTGGGGCACGAACGAATCGAGACGGTGCGCGGCATGGGTTACCGGCTGGCGGCAAAGTGAGTCACAACAGCCTGCAGCGCCGGCTCGGGATCGGCCTGACGCTTGCCATGACGGCGCTGTGGCTGATCGCCGCGGTCGCCGGCGGTCTGATCGTGCGCCATAGCCTCGACAAGGAGCTCGACAGCGCCCTGGAAGCAACTGCCGAGCGCATCCTGCCGCTTGCCGTGGTCGAAATCATGAACCGCGACAACCCTGATATACCGCAGCAGATTGCCTCGCTGCACGCACGCCAGGAGCATCTTGTCTACCTGGTGCGCGATGCCGCCGGCAACACGCTGCTGCGCGCGCACAATGTCGATACAGCGATCTTTGCCGAGCGTCCGCGGCGGGGTTTTTACAGCACCGCAACGCATCGGATTTACGGCGCAGCGGCCGTCAGCGACACCCTGTTCGTCGAAGCCGCCGAGCCGCTGGCCTATCGCCGGCGCGCCGCGCTCGAGGCGAGCGCCGCCCTGCTCCTGCCGCTGATCATACTGGTGCCGTTGAGCTTTGCCATTATCTGGCTTTTGATCGGCAACAGCCTGCGCAGCGTTCTGGCCTACCGGCGTTCGGTTGCGGCCCGCGGCCCGGGGGATCTTTCACCGATCGCCGGCGAGCAACTACCAAGCGAGATCCTGCCGATTGCCGAAGCGGTCAATGAACTGATGGATCGGCTGCGCCGCACGCTCGAGGCCGAGCGCAGTTTTACCGCCAACAGCGCCCATGAGCTGCGCACGCCCCTGGCCGAAGCGCTCGCCCAGGTTCAGCGTCTGCGCCGGCAGGCGCCGGAAGGTCCATTGCGGGATCGGGCAGCCGGAATCGAGCAATCCCTGCGTGGCCTTTCGCGCCTGTCGGAGAAGCTGATGCAGCTCGCAAGAGCCGAAAGCGGCGGGCTGCTCGCGCCGGCGCCGCAGGATGTCGTGCCGATCCTCCAGGCCCTGGTCGACGATTACCGCAGCGCCGGCGAACACGTTCATCTGAAGCTGCCATCGTCAGGTACGGTCGAGTCCATCATCGATCCGGACGCACTCGCAATCCTTGTGCGCAACCTGATCGAAAATGCCCTCAAACACGGCGCCGCCGATCAGCCTGTTGAGATCGAACTTGGCGCTGATGGGCTGCTGAGCGTGATCAATGCCGGCCCGGTCGTGCCCGCCGCACAGCTCGCGCACCTCACCGAGCGCTTTACCCGGGCCCACAGCACAGCCGACGGAGCCGGCCTCGGCCTGGCGATCGCCAATGCGATCGCCACCGGTGTCGGCACGACCTTGGCCCTCACCTCGCCAGCGCCGGACCGAGCCGACGGTTTCTCCGCCACCTTCAAGCTGCCCTGACCCAGATCGACGCCGCCGGCCCGCGCCTTCCCGACAAGCTTGCCGGGTCAATGATCGGTTTGAGGCTCGTCATCGCGCACCCGGAGAAAGCTGGCGAAGCGCGGCAGGCCGGTTGCCGTGTAGCCCAGGTAGCGGAACGTGATCAGGCTGCCAATGGCCGGTGGATGGAGCCGGTCGGCGTCCGTAAAACCGGTGCCGATGCGAAACCGGCGGCCATTGTATACTCCAGCTCTTCAGCCGACTGCGGCATATCCTTTGTGATTATGGCCTCGGCATGGTGCAGTGCTATCATCTCGAACCCCCAGTCTTTAAGCTGCTTGAGCATCTTCCCTCCGCGAAATTGAACCGTGATTCGGAAATGCCCAGGCCATGTTAGCCCCGAATTCCTGATAATGATGCCTGAGTTTCACTGGATAGGCTCCGAGCCCTTGTGGCGGCGGCCGCGGGGCTGATTTCGATCCCCAGAAACCGGTGCGGGTCGAGGATGCAGATTTCGATCGTTTTGAGCATGCCTTGTCTTCACGGCAAGATGACGATGCCGGCGCTTCGGGCCAGAAACAGGCCGCTGATCAGGCCCAGGCCAATCAGGGCGGCGGCACTCGATACCGCGGCGGCGCCGCTGGCCGGGCCGAGCGTTGCCGGCTTGTCGTCACCGGCGCGGGCGAAATACATCGGCGCGATGACGCGCAGGTAGTAGAACAGCGACGCGACCGTGTTGAGCACGGCTGCCAGCGCCAGCCAGGCATAGCCGCCGTCGATGGTGACGATAAACAGCCCCAGCTTGCCGACGAATCCGATCAGCGGCGGGATGCCGACCAGCGACAGGAAGGCGACGATCAGCGCCGCCGCCATCACCGGCTGCGTGCGCGCCAGCCCGTTGTAATCGGGCAGCGCGGTGCGCCCGCGCAGGTGGGCGACGACGGCAAAGGCGGTCAGGTTGGCCAGCGCATAGGCGGCGAGAAACCAGATCAGCGAGGGCAGGGCGCGCGCGGCCAGGTCTGCCACCGCGATGGCCATCAGCGCATAGCCCGACTGCGAGACCGACGACCAGCCGATCAGGCGGCGCACGTCGTTCTGCCAGAATGCCGCGAGGTTGCCCAGCGTCATCGTCAGCACTGAAATTCCCGCGATCAGCGGGCGCAGCATGTCGGTTTCGGGGAAAAGCTGGACCAGGCGATAGAGCGCCAGCGCCGCGCCGATCTTGGGCACGACGGTCAGAAAGGCCGCCGCCGGCACCGGCGCGCCTTCGGCCACGTCGGGCACCCAGGCATGGCCCGGCAGGGCGCCGAGCTTGAAGGCCAGCCCGGTGACGATGAGGGCAAGGCCGGTCAGCCCCAGCGGCGAGGTGATGTCCGCCTGCCGCAGTACGGCGTAATCGCTGGTCCCGGCCATGCCCATGACAAGAATCACGCCGATGGCCAGCAGCGCGTTGGCCAGGGCGCCGATCAAAAAGTATTTCATGCCCGCCTCGACCGACAGCGCCCAGTCGCGGTGCCAGGCGGCCAGAACGTAGCCGGTGATCGAGGACAGCAGCACGGCCATGACAAGCTGCATCAGGTCGGCGGCCGCGGCCATGGCGATGGCGCCGAGCGCGGAGAACAGCGTCATGGTGTAGAACTCGCCGTGGCGCCGGTCGCTCTCGAACCAGCGCGGCGCGAGAATCAGACAGATCGCCGTGGCGATCACGATCATCAGCCGCGCCCACAGGGTCACGCCGTCGAGTGCCCAGACGCCCGAAAAGGTCAGCCGCGCCTCATCGACTTGCGCCAGCGCCCAGAGCGCCGCCACCGCCAGCGCCGCCAGCGCGGGGGCGAGGCACCATGCCTGCCGGCGCTGCGGCAACACCATCGCCAGCAGCAGGGCGGCGATGGCCCCTGCGATCAGCGCGATCTCGGGGCCGAGGTCGGCGACGGGCATCTCAGCCGCCTCCGAAGACCAGCGCGGTGTCGGCCCCGATCAGGTCCAGCAGCCAGGCCGGCCACACGCCGATGAGCACCACCAGCGCCAGCACCGCGGCGAGGATGCCCAGCTCGGACCAGGTCAGATCCGTGAACTTGTCCAGCGCGGCCGGCCGCTCACCGAAGAACAGGCGCTGCAGCATGCCCAGAAACAGCGCTGCCGTGACGATCAGGCCGAGCAGGCCGATGGCCGCGATCCACGGCCACACGGCAAAGGCGCCGATGAAGATCTGAACCTCGGCGACGAAACCCGCCAGCCCCGGCAGACCCAGCGAGGCGAAACTCGCCAGCCAGGTCACCGCCATCAGCCGCGGCGCGTTTGCCGCCAGCCCGCCGTAATGGGCAAGATCATAATCCTGCGCGCGCGCCCAGAATGCGCCGGCGATCAGGAACAGCGCGCCGGTGATCAGGCCATGCGCGATCATCTCGACCACCGCACCGGTCAGCGCCAGTTCGCGCGCCGCCTCGTGGCCGGTCAGCGCCGAGCCGGCAACGGCGATTCCCAGCACCGCGTAGCCCATGTGGTTGACCGAGGTGTAGGCGATGCGCCGCTTGAGGTTCTCCTGGGCGAAGGCAACGATCGAGCCCCACAGGATCGAGATCAGCGCGACGACGGCCAGCGCCAGCGCCCAGGTGGCGAAGGCCTCGCGCATCATCTGCATCGGGATGCGCACCAGGCCGTAGGTGCCCATCTTCAGCAGCACCCCGGCGAGGATGGCCGAGGCCGGTCCCGGCGCGTCCACGTGCGCCGGCGGCAGCCAGGTATGCACGGGGAAAAGCGGCGTCTTGATGGCGAACCCGATGACGAAGCCCAGCAGGATCAGCCCGGCGCGCAGGTCCATGCCCGCCACCGGCTGGAGGGCAATCAGCTCGCGCATGTCGAAGGTCAGCGGGTCGGTCATGAGCACCAGCGCGATGATCGCCAGCAGGATCAGCAGCGAGCCGGCCAGGGTGTAGAGAAAGAACTTCAGCGCCGAGCGCTGCGCCTGGCCGTGACCCCAGCGGCCGATCAGGAAATACATGCCCACCAGGCTCAGATCGAAGAAGACGTAGAAGACCAGCAGATCGAGGGTCAGAAACAGGCCCAGGGACGCGCCTTCGAGGAACAAAAACCAGGCGTAGTACTGGCGCGCGTTGACCTCGCGCTCCATCGGCCAGGCGATGGCGGCAACGAACAACAGCCCGCTCATCAGCGCCAGGGACAGCGAGATGCCGTCCACGCCCACCCGCCAGGCGACGCCAAGCGCCGGAATCCACGGGACTTCCAGCATGGCCTGAAAGCCCTGGCCGGGAATGAAACCGATCCAGACGACGATCAGCGCCAGCAGGGACAGCGTTGCCGTGGCAATGGCGACGGCGCGCGAGCCGCCGGCCGATACCGGCGCGAAGGCCAGCAGGGCGGCGGCGGCAAACGGCAGGACGATGGCGAGTGTCAGCATGTCAGAACCTTGCGAAAATCAGAAACAGGATGGCCAGCGCCGTGCCGACCGCAAAGATGGCGTAGTAGTGATGCGACAGCCCGGTTTGCAGCCGCCGCGCATGCGCGCCCCCGCGCCCGGTGAGGCGCGCGGCCCCTTCGGGCAGACCGTCCGTCAGCGTCTCGCCGGGGGCATCGCTCAATCGGGCCAGGGCGCGGGTGGCGGCAGCCACTCGCCACACGGCGGCGTCGAGCAGGCCCAGGTCGGCCTGCATCAGCCCGGGCAATCGGCGCCCGCCGCGGGCAATCTGACGCGCGGCCGCCGCCGCGCCGCGCGGGATGGCGTCGAGCGCGACATCGTCCAGGCGCGCGGCAAGGTCGGCAAGGCGTTCGAAAGGCCGCACGATGCCGGCATCGATCAGTGCCGGCAGGCCCACCCAGTCGGCGGCCCCTGTCTGCGGCAGCTCGGCGCGGCGCGCCAGCGCCAGCCCGGCGAGCAGGCCGAGCGCGAGCAAGACCAGCGAAACGATCAGTTCAAGCGCGCCGCTTTCGGGCAGGCGCAGCGGCAGCAGGGCCTGCACCGGCGGCAGCCACAGCAGGCCGAGGGCGACGCCGGCCAGGGCCAGCGCGCCGGGCGCGGCGATCTCGGGCCAGCCGGGTCTTGTCTTGGGCGCGGCGTCACCCGGCCCGCAGGCCAGCCACCAGAAGCGCGCGGCATAGGCGGCGGACAGCGCGCCGGCGACCATCACGGCCAGGCCCAGCAAGCGGTCTTGCTGCACGGCTGCAGCAACGATCTGCTCCTTGCTCCAGGCCGCCCCCATGGGCGGTATGGCCGCCAGCGCCAGGGCGGCAAGCGCGCTGAGCCCGGCAACCCGGGGCAGCGCGCGCAAAAACCCCATGGCGCGCAGGCGATAGCTGCCCGCCGCCTTGCCGACAATGCCGGCGAACAGGAAAAGCGACGCCTTGAACACGGCGTGAGCGATCAGATGGGCCGTGGCGATACCGGGATAGCCCGCGCCGACGGCCACGAACATCAAGCCCAGTTGTGCCGAAGTGGAGGCGGCCAGCAGCTTTTTCGCATGGCCCTGGATGACCGCCACCGCGCCGCCGGCCAGCGCGGTGAAAAGGCCGAGCGCGATCACCGTGGCGTTCCAACCGGGCACGGATGCCAGCCACGGATGCAGACGGGCGAGCAGCCAGGCGCCGGCGGCGACCATGGTTGCGGCATGCAGCAGCGCCGAGACCGAGGAGGGGCCGTCCATGGCGCGAAACAGCCACGGCGCGAACGGCCCCTGGCCGGCCTTGGCGCCGGCGGCGATCAAGATCCCGAACGCGGCCAGCGCCAGCGGCAGTCCTTCGAGCCGCCCGAGCGCGGCGTAATCGAGCGCGCCGGCCTCGCTCCAGGTCGCCATGAGCGCGAGATACAGGCCCAGATCGCCCAGCCGCGTGGTCACGAAGGCATAGCGGCCCGAGGCCGGGTTGGCGCCGTCGCGCCAGTGATGCCCGATCAGCGCCCAGGAACAAAGGCCCATGATTTCCCAGCCGATGAGCAGCGAGAGCAGATCATTGGCGGTGACCGCCAGCTCCATCGCGCCGCAAAAGACCAGCATCAGGCCCACAAGCCTGGCCAGCCCGCGCCGCTCCTCATGCGCGGCGGCAAAGACCACGACCGCCAGCGCCACGCCCGGGACGGTGATCGCGACCGCGGCGGAAAGCGCGCTCAGCGCAAGCTTGAGCTCCAGCCCCGCGCCCCAGACAAACCCGCCCTGCCAGCCCTGGGCGGCGGCCAGCAGCGCCAGCACGAGCGTCACCCCCGCGGCGCTGCCCGCCGCCAGGCCGAGACGCAGGCGACTGCTATCGTCCGTGGCCCAGATCGTTAGTCCGGCCAGCATGGGAAAGAGAGGAAGCGCCCAGAGCATCAGTGCTTGAGGGTCGTGAGGCTTTCGGTCATATCGGCCTGGCGCTTGCGATAGACCGCGACCACCAGGGCAAAGCCCACCGCCATCTCCACGGCCATCACCGCCATCACGATAATGGCCAGGAGCTGGCCTTCGGGCATGCCGCCCAGCGAGAACGACCAGAAACCGATGATCGCCAGGATCGCGCCGTTGAGCATCAGCTCCAGGCCCATCATCAGCATGACGAAGCTCTGCTGCGACAGCGCGCCGTAAAAGCCGATGCCGATCAGGGCGGCGGCGACGATCAGAACCGAAGTCAGCGTCATCTCAATGCCCTCCGTGGTGGTGGTGATGATGGCCGTCGTGCCTGTCCGGCTTGCGTCCCGCCGGCTCGCCGCCGGGCTGCAGGCCGGGCGGGCGCGATCCTTCGTCGGAGCCGCCATAGCGGCCCGAGTGGGCCGACAGCACCACCGCGCTGATCATGGCCGAAAGCAGCGTCACACCCGCGGTTTCGAAGATCAGCATCGACGGCCCCAGCAGTTCGTGCCCCAGCGCGCGCACCACCTGCGCATCGGCGGGGACCGGCTGCGCGGGCAGGTCGGAGAGCAGCACCGCCAGCACCAGACCGGCGAAGGCGGCAATGCCCGCGGCCACGGCAAAGCGGTGCTGATGGACCATCATCATCGGGTTGAGCCCGGCCGGATTCATCATGAACATGACCATGAACAGCGCCATGACCATCATCTCGACGGCCATCATGAAGATCGTGGCGATGCCGATATAGGGCGCGGCCAGAAGCACCGCGATCAGGCCCACGGCAATGAACGACACCATGAGCTGGAACGAGGCGCGCACCATCGAGTCGACCCGAAACACCCGCCAGCCCGACCAGATTGCCAGCGCGGAGAGGGCAAGAAACAGCGCATCGGTCACGGCAGCACCTCCAGGCCCACCAGGGCCAGATTGGCAAACGACAGCGGCAGCAGGATGACCCACAGAAAGGTCAGCATCCGCGCCGGCGGCGTGCGCGCAAACCAGCGCCCGGCGGCCACGGTCGCGGCCATCACCGCCACGGTCTTGACAAGCAGCCAGACCGGGCCCGGCAGACCCGGCCCCAGATAGCCGCCCAGAAATACCGATGCCGCCATGGCCGAAAACGCCACCAGCATCGCCAGCCGCGCAAACTGCCACAGCGCCAGCGCCGGCCCGCTTTCCTCGGCCGATGTGCCGCCGGCAAGCTCGGCCCCGTCGGCATAGTCGAGCGGCCCGCGCAGCGTGACTGCCAGCCCCAGGCCCATGAACAGCGGCAGGCCCAACGGCTGGCGGATTACATTCCACAAGCCGCGCTGCGCTTCGACCACCTCGACGACCGAAAGCGACTGCGCGGGCAGCGCTGCGGCAATCAGCACGAACATCGACAGCAGCATCGCCGGCAGGCCGATGGCGACATAGCGATAGGCGCCGATGAGCGGCAGCGGCGAATTGGGCGACCAGCCGTGCAGGAACACGACCACCACGGTGAGCGCCTCGCAGGCGCCCCACAGGACCAGGCCGGTGGACAGCTCGCTGGCGACGATGCCCGGCGCCAGCGGCACCACTGACAGCCCGATGAGCGCCAGCGCCAGATACCAGCCCGGCGCCAGCAGGCGGTTGAGCGCATCGGGCGCTTCGGTTGACGTGTTCGGACGCAGCATCAGCGCCGCGCCGTTGCACAGCGGGCCGAGGACGGTCGCGCCGCGCCCCGTGCCGACGCGATCGAAGACCGCCGCGGCCCATATCAGCGCGGGCAGGGCGACCAATAGCGAAAATGCTGCGAGGATCACGTGACCGCCTCCTTCGTGCAGACCGCGCGCAGGCGCGCGGGCGCGAAGCTGGCCAGCCACAGCACCGCTTCGGTCCATTCCAGGCCCGGCAGTGCCTCTGAGACTGGCGCAGGGTCTTCCGTGACATGATCGCCGCGCAGCCATTTCGCCAGGCGCCGGCGCATGCCCGATCCGGCCGGCAGGGCCAGCAGCGCCCCGCGCGAGCGCGCCCGGGGCGACCCGATGTCGATGTCGATACCGATGTCGATGCCCATCAGGCGCAGCATCCGCGCGGCACACAGGTTCGGCGCATCGCCCGGCGGCCCCTGCTCGAACGGCGGTGAGGCCATCTGCGCCGAGACGATCACATCGCCCTGCAAGGTCAGCTCCAGCACCAGACCCGGCGGCAGCATCGGCAGGAACGGGCCGAAGCAGGCGGTATAGGCATCGAGCGCCAGCCCGTCGCGGATGTCATCGGCGGTCATCGCCATCGGCCGGCCGTAGGGAGTGCCGCCCATCATGCCTTTGCCGCCCTGGCCGTGTGGCCCGATACCCTGCCAGGGATGCGGCGGCAGGTCCGGGCGCAGAACGGGTTCGTCGGCCTGCGCCGCCTGGCGGATGGCCGCCAGCGGGTCGTCATCGGGCACCCGCGGCCCGTGCGAGAACAGGGGAGATGCCTGCCACCACACCGTGCCGCGCGGGGCGGGGAGCTGGGCGTGCAGCCGCTCGAGCGAACGCAGATGCTGCGAATCGAGTTCGCCCGCGACCAGCAGCACGCGGGCGTGGCGCGGCGTGTCGACCAGCCGGATACCCGGTCTGCTCCGCAGCGACTCGACCAGCGCCAGGCCCTGTGTGCCGATGGCCGGGAAAACCGGAATCTCGGCGCCGCGGGCCAGTGCCGAAAGCAGGCTCATTGCCACCGGAACACCCCCTCGCGCCAGCCGTAGAGGATGCCGACCGACAGGATCCCGAGAAACATGCCCATCTCGGCCAGAGCCACAAAACCGGTTTCGACATACACCACCGCCCACGGATACATGAACATCATCTCCATCTCGAAGGCGATGAACAGCAGGGTCATCGGGTAATAGCGAACGTGAAAGCGCTGCCAGGCGTGGGTCTGCGCCGTGCCGCCGCCAAGAAACGGGGCGCGGGCGGGCCAGCTTGCATCGGCCCGCAATCCGACCCGCTGCAGCGCGACGGCCAGGCCGACGGCCAGCAGCGCGAAAATGATCGGCATGGCGATCTGATTCATCGATCCTCGCCTCGCGATTCTGGCGGCCTGGACTGGCCCATCAAGGCATCTCCCAGAACTTGATCGGCATTACGTTGTCAAGACGGAAAGAACAACGCGACTTGCAGCGAACCTGCATGATTATCCTTTTTTGCAAGATAGCGAGGTGTCTCATGACGAGTCAAGAATTCAGCTTTGGCAAGACGGTCGAAATGGGCTTTGAAGATGCAATCGAGGCGGTGACCGAGGCGCTTCAGGATCAGGGTTTTGGCGTGCTGACCGAAATCGATATCCAGGCGACGCTGAAAAAGAAGCTCGATGAGGATACCCATCCTTACCGGATTCTCGGCGCCTGCAACCCCTCGCTGGCGCATCAGGCATTGACGGCCGAACCGCAGATCGGCGTATTGCTGCCCTGCAATGTCGTCGTCCGCGAGCAGGAAGACGGCAGCGTGCGCGTCGAGTCGTCACCCGTTCCCGGGGCCGGGGCTGGGGGTGCGCATCCTCGGCGGGGTAAGGAAGGAATACGCCGACATCCTGCGCCTGGCCGATCACATCTTCATCGATGAGCTGCGCAAGCACGACCTCTACGATAAGGTCAGCCAGGCCTTCGCCGTGTTCCTGCCGGTGCGCTCGGTGGGCGTGACCGGCGACGGCCGGTGCTACGACTATGTAGTGGCGCTGCGCGCGGTGGAGACCATCGACTTCATGACCGCGCGCTGGGCGCACCTGCCCTATGAGTTCCTGGACCACGTCTCGCGGCGCATCATCAACGAGATCCCGCGCATCTCGCGCGTGACCT
>DATHXP010000034.1:0-2833 GCA_035459605.1 Halomonas sp.
GGTGTTTGACAAGACCGGCACCCTGACCGCCGGCGAAATGACCCTGATCGAGGTCAGGCGGCTCGAAGAATGCGCCAGCGGCGATAACAATCCCTACGACAAGGATGCGCTGACGCGCATTGCCGCGGCGCTGGAAACCCAGTCCGAGCACCCCATTGCGCGGGCTTTTAGCCCCTATCGTGACCACCGCTTGACCGCCGAAGCGATCGTCAATCGCCCCGGCCAGGGGCTGGAAGGACGCCTTCACGGCCGCCTGTGGCGGCTGGGCAAGCCCGAGTTCGCCGCGCCCGACCACGCATTGCCGCCGCCTGGCGACGGCCAGTGGCTGCTGCTGAGCGAAGCCGGCCGGCCTCGCGCCTGGTTCGGCCTGAGCGACCGGCTGCGCGAAGACGCCGCCGACAGCGTCGCCGCGCTGAACTCTCTGGGGCTTAAGGTCGAGCTGCTCTCCGGCGACAGCGCCGCGGCCACGGCTACCATGGCTGGCCGACTGGGCATCGAGCAGTGGCGCGGCGGCGTCAGCCCCGAGGGCAAGCTCGAACACCTGCAGCGGCTGCAGGCCGGGGGCGAGCGCATCGCCATGGTCGGCGACGGCATCAACGACGTGCCCGTTCTGGCGGGCGCCGACGTAGCCATCGCCATGAACAGCGCCACCGACCTGGCGCGCACCCGGGCTGACGCCGTGCTGCTGGGCCCGCGCCTGATGCGTATCGTCGAGGCCATCGTCGTCGGCCGCGCCACTCGCCGCATCATCAAACAGAACCTCACCTGGGCGCTGGTCTACAATATCGGCGCCCTGCCGCTGGCCATGATGGGGTTCGTCACCCCCTGGATTGCCGCCATCGGCATGTCGGCAAGCTCGCTGGTCGTGGTCGCTAACGCGCTGCGCCTGACCCGCCATACACCGCTGCCACAGGAAGTGGCCACCCCTTCGGACACTTCACCGGCATGATTATTCTCTATTTTCTGATTCCGCTGACGCTGATTCTTCTCGCCATCGCCCTCTGGGCCTTCTTCTGGGCGGTGAGAAACGACCAGTTCGATGACCTGGAGGGCCCGGCCTACCGCATCCTGTTCGACGATGACGAAAACGACCTGCCCCTGGACCAGCGCCCCCTGCGAAAGTCGCACGAGCAGGGCGAAGAGGAGGGCGAGGAAGAAAACAGCGACAAGCACCGCGACGCGAAGGGTCGCTGATGGACCCCACCGGCCTGAACCTGCCGCCAATGCTTGCCGCCTTCGTGTTCGGCCTGCTCGGCGGCGCCCACTGCATCGGCATGTGCGGCGGCATTATGGGCGCGCTGAGCATGGCCGTGCCGCCCAGCATGCGCAGCCCGGCGCGCATGAGCGGCCTGCTGCTGGGCTATAACCTGGGGCGCGTGTCCAGCTACATGATCGCCGGTACCCTGGTCGCCGCGCTGGGCACGCTGATCGGCGTGGCACCGGGGCCGCGTCTGGCGCTGCAGATATTGGCGTCGACGATGATGATCCTAATGGCGCTTTACATCGCCGACTGGTGGAAGGGGCTGACCCGCGTCGAGGCCGTGGGACGCTACCTGTGGCGCTACCTGGAGCCGATCGGCCGCCGGCTGATGCCGGTGGTCAGCATTCCCAAGGCGGTGCTGATGGGCAGCATCTGGGGCTGGCTGCCGTGCGGGCTGGTCTACTCCATGCTGAGCTGGAGCCTGGCGGTGGGTGAGCCGCTCAAGGGCGCCATGCTGATGGGCGCCTTCGGCCTTGGCACCCTGCCGGCGCTGCTGGCCACCGGCTTTGCCGCGCGCCAGCTGACGCTGCTGATGCGCCACCGGGCCACCCGCTGGACAGCGGCGCTGATCATCATCGGCTTCGCCCTGTGGCAGCTTTGGCAGCTGCTGCCCGGCGCGCATCACGGCCACCCGTGAAGTCCCATTGAGTTGACACAGCTCAAGCCTTCAGCGCCATGGAGCCGCTAGCATAGTCGGACCCTCCTCGTTGGAGCCCAAGGATGTCAGCCAGCCAGCCCGCTAACGCTGCCTCGTTTTCGAACAGCAACCAGCTGCCCTCGACGGCGCCGCAACCCTGTGCCGACAGCGCCAGCGCGGTGGCGGCTGCGCTCAGGGCCAGCAACCGGCCGGCAAGGCCGCTGGCGCTGGATATCGGCATCCCCTTCTGCCGCCGTCGCTGCCATCACTGCATGCGTGGCCCGATCATCAATGCCGACAGCGGAGCCGTGGCGGCCTACCTCGAGCGCCTCGACCAGGAGATGGCGCTGCTGGCTCGGCTGCTGAGCCCCGACCGCACCGTGCACCAGCTGCACTGGACCGGCGGCAGCCCGGCCACGCTGTCACTGGATCAGATGAGCACGCTGGTGGACCATCTGACAGCGCATTTTGCGCTGACCAGCGGCGCCGACCTCGACTTCAGCGTTGACCTGGATCCGCGCGAGGCCAATCTGCTGATGCTTCGCCACCTGCAGGCGCTGGGGGTCAACCGCCTCAACCTTGGTGTCGTCGAGCTCGATTCCGAAGTTCAGCTGCGCATTGGTCGCCCCCAGCCGCGTAGCCAGCTGGAACCGCTGCTGGACGAGGCACAGCGCCTGGGCCTGCGCTCGCTGTGCCTTGACCTGTGGCTGGGCCTGCCGGGCCAGTCCGCTCGGCAACTCGCCACCACGCTGGCCAAGCTGATCGAGCTGGCACCGCCACGGCTGAGGCTGATTGATATACACTATGACCCATCGCGCTTTCCGGCCCAGACAGCCCTCAGCGCGCCGCTGAAAAGCCCATCGGCGTCCCTGCGTCAGGCCGCCCACGCCATTCTTGAACAGGCCGGCTACGTCGCCGTGAACAGGCAGCTCTAC
>DATHXP010000035.1:0-2385 GCA_035459605.1 Halomonas sp.
CCGGCTGGCACTGGGCGAGCCGCGCGCAGGACAGCGGCGTCAGCGCGCCCAGGCGCGGGTAGCCGCCGATGGTCTGGCGGTCGTTCATCAGAATGATCGGCTGGCCGTCGGGCGGCACCTGCACCGCGCCCAGCGGTATGCCCTCGGAGACCATGCCCTGCATGGCGCAGCCAAGCTCGGGGCCGGTCAGGCGGATGCCCATGCGGTCGGCGCGCTGGTCCACCGTCCAGGCGTCATTGAAGGCGCGATACAGGCTGATTCCGCTAAAAGCGGCGATCTGGGCGCCGGGCACCAGGTCCAGGATCAGTTCTTCGTGCGCGGCGGCGGCCGACCAGGAGGCCGCCAGCGCTTCGCCGTCAGGAGACGCCTGATCCGGCTCATTCTGCGCTGGCGTGCCGGCGCCGAACGCGTGCGTCGCTTCCAGCAGATCGCCCTTCATCAGCGGCTGGCCCTGGCCGTCCAGGCCGCCAAGCCCTTCTCTGACGGTGCTGGACAGGCTGCCCAGCAGCGGCTCGCCAGCTATGCCCCCCGGCAGGGCGAGATAGGCGCGCAGCCCCTGCCGGGGCGAGGCGAAGCTCAGCCGCTGGCCGCGCTTGAGCGTGAAGCGGCTGCCCGGCGCGCCGGCAGCCAGCGGCGCGTCGTCGATACGCGCGCCCAGATCGGCGCCGGCCAGCGCCAGCGTAATGTCGGCCTCGGCCACCAGGCGCAGACCGCCGGCCATGATCTCGATGCCGGCGGCGTCCACCGCGTTGCCCAGCCGCCAGTTGGCCCAGCCCAGCGACACCCAGTCCATGGCCCCGCCCTGGGTCACGCCGAGATGGCGCACGCCGAAGCGCCCGCCGTCCACCACCAGCGCCTGCGGCCCGGTGTCCTCCACCCTGAGACTCATCGGCGTTCCTCCTGAGGCGTGGTATCGCCGCCCTGGGATTCGAACGCCTCGCGATCGACGGCCACGAAGCGCACCCGGTCGCCGGGCTGCAGCAGGGTGTAGCCCTCGCGGTCGCGATTGAACAGTTTCACCGCGGTGCGTCCCAGCAGGTTCCAGCCGCCGGGCGACGGCGCGGGGTAGACGGCGGTCTGGCGATCGGCGATGCCCACCGACCCGGCGGCGACCTTGTGGCGCGGCGTGCCGAGCCGGGGCGTGGCAAGCGCTTCTTCTATCAGCCCCATGAAGCCGAAGCCGGGGGCGAAGCCCAGCGCGAAGACGCTGTAGTCGTGCGCGCAGTGGCGCTCGACCACCTCATCCACGGACACGCCGAGGCGCTCGGCAATCACCGGCAGCTCGGGGCCGACGCTTGGGTCGTACCACACCGGAATTTCGTGCAGGGTGCCGGCGCTTGCCGACAGCGGCTCAAGACCGTCCAGCGCTTGTAAAATGCGCCGGCGAGCTTCGGGCAGCGCCAGCCGGGTGATATCGAACTGCACCAGCAGGGTGGTATAGGAGGGCACGATATCCCGCGCTTCGTCGCCCAGCGCCCGGTGAACGGCCGCCTCGGCGGCCAGCACCCAGGGCATGTGCGCCTCGTCGATGTGGCTGAACAGCCGCACGATCAGGCTGTCGAGGGCGACGGTCTCCAGGCGCGGAGTCGGCATCGAGACGGTCGCGGCTGACGTCATGAGCGCTCCAGGGCGTCGAAGGCCTGGCGAATGGCGCGCACCGCGGCCACCGAGCTTTCGTTGTCGCCGTGGACGCACAGCGTATCGGCGGGCAGCACCAGCCGCGTGCCGTCGTTGGCCACCAGCGCCTGGCCCTTGGCCAGGGTGACGGCCTGAGAGACGATGGTGTCCTCGTCGTCGTGCACGGCGCCGGGTTCGCGCCGCGACACCAGCCGCCCCTGGCCGTCGTAGGCGCGGTCGGCGAACGCCTCGAACCACAGCGTCACGCCCTCTTCCCTGGCCAGTTCGCGAATCGCCGCGGTATCGGCGGTGGCCATCACCAAAAGCGGCAGGCTGGCGTCGTAGGCCTTGACCGCCTTCATGGTCGCGCGCAGCAGGGTCATGTCCACGGCCATGTCGTTGTACAGGGCGCCGTGGGGCTTCACGTAGCTGACCTTGCCGCCCTCGGCGCGGCACACGCCGTCCAGGGCGCCGATCTGGTAAAGCAGCAGGTTCTCAGCTTCCCGGGGCGATACCGCCAGGCTGCGCCGCCCGAAGCCAAGCAGGTCGGGATAGCCGGGATGGGCTCCGATGCGCACGCCGTTGGCCACCGCGTAGCCCACGGTGCGGCGCATCACGTCGGGGTCGCCGGCATGAAAACCGCAGGCGATATTGGCACAGTCGATATGGGCCATGACGTCCTGGTCGCGGCCCATGGTCCAGGCGCCAAAGCTTTCGCCCACGTCACAGTTCAGCAAAGGGATTGTCATGACTGTCCGTCCTGATCTC
>DATHXP010000036.1:0-7800 GCA_035459605.1 Halomonas sp.
CAAGTTCCAGCGCGAGTGGGGCTTTGTGCTCTACGCCGTGCTGCTGCTGGTGATCAGCGCCTTCAACCACAAGTTCTACTGCCGCTATATCTGCCCGCTGGGGGCGGGGCTGGCGGTTCCCGCGCGCATCCGGCTGTTTGACTGGCTACGCCGCCACAAGGAGTGCGGCAAGCCGTGCCAAATCTGCGCCCACGAGTGCGAGATCGGGGCGATCCATCCGGATGGCCATATCAATCCCAACGAGTGCCACTACTGCTTGGATTGCCAGGTGACCTACTACAACGACCGCAAGTGCCCGCCGATGGTGGTGCAGCGCAAGAAGCGCGAGAAGGCGGCGCGGTTGAGCAGCAAAACGGCGGAAGGACAGCGCATTCCTGTTGCGCAGATGAACGAATAACGATCCGCTCAGCGGACAAGGGCAACGGCGGTAGCTTCAGTCAGCAGTCAAACTGGAGCTGAGGCCACCTCCGAGCATCAGCGCTGACCGACAGGGCAGCGACATGACTTCTCTTGCAAAAAACGGACGGAGATTAGAGCCATGAGTAATTACAAGGACGACAGTCGGATGACCAAAGCCGCCTCGCCGGGGCCGGTCAACACAGAGCGTCGTCGCTTCCTGGCGGGCAGCGCGGCGCTTGGCGCCGCCGGCGTGGCGGGTGCCGCCGGGATGGCGGGCGGTACGCTGATGCGTAGCCAGCCGGCCATGGCGGCCAGCAGTGGCGAGCTTAGCACGCAGGTGCCGCCGGGCGATCTGGACACCTACTACGGGTTCTGGAGCAGCGGTCAGACCGGCGAAGTCCGTATCATAGGGGTTCCCTCCATGCGCGAGCTGATGCGCATTCCGGTATTTAACGTCGACAGCGCCACCGGCTGGGGCATCACCAACGAGTCCAAGCGTATCCTCGGCGACTCCGCGGAGTTCCTCAACGGCGACGCTCACCACCCGCATGTTTCCATGACCGACGGCCGCTACGACGGCAAGTACCTGTTCATCAACGACAAGGCCAACACTCGGGTAGCGCGTATCCGTCTCGATATCATGAAGACGGACAAGATCACCACCATTCCCAACGTCCAGGCGATCCACGGCCTGCGCCTGCAGAAGGTGCCGCACACCAAGTACGTGTTCGCCAACGCCGAGTTCTTCATCCCCCACCCCAACAATGGGCAGGACATGGAGGATCCCGAGAATCACTACACCATGTTCAACGCCCTCGACGCCGAGAGCATGGAGGTCGCCTGGCAGGTGATCGTCGACGGCAACCTGGACAACACCGACGCCGATTACACCGGCCGCTTCGCCGCCTCGACCTGTTACAACTCGGAAAAAGGCCTCACGCTGGCGGACACCATGCGCGCCGAGCGCGACTGGGTGGTGGTGTTCGACGTGCACGCAATCGAGAAGGCAGTGGAAGCCGGCGACTACGAGACCCTGGGCGACTCCGAGGTGCCGATAGTCGATGGCCGCAAGGGGTCGAAGCTGACCCGCTACATTCCGGTGCCCAAGAACCCGCACGGGCTCAACACCACGCCGGACGGCAAGTACTTCATCGCCAACGGCAAGCTCTCTCCCACCTGCACCATCATCGCCATCGACAAGCTGGCGGATCTGTTCGATGACGCCATCGAGCCCCGCGACGCAGTGGTCGGCGAGCCGGAGCTGGGCCTGGGTCCGCTGCACACCACCTTCGACGGCCGCGGCAACGCCTACACTACGCTGTTCATCGACAGCCAGATCGCCAAGTGGAACATCGAGGACGCCATTCGCAACTACAGTGGCGAAGATGTCGGCTATCTGCGCCAGAAGCTCGACGTGCACTATCAGCCGGGCCACAACCATGCCAGCCTGACCGAATCGCGCGACGCCGACGGCAAGTGGTTGGTGGTGCTCTCCAAGTTCTCCAAGGACCGCTTCCTGCCGGTGGGTCCGCTGCACCCGGAGAACGACCAGCTGATCGACATCTCCGGCGAGGAGATGAAGCTGGTCCACGATGGCCCGGCCTTCGCCGAGCCCCACGACTGTATCCTGCTGCGCGCCGACCAGCTCAACCCGAAGCGCATCTGGACGCGTGACGACCCCTTCTTCGCCGAGACCGTCGCCATGGCCGAGGCCGACGGCATCACCCTGGAGCGCGACAACAAGGTGATCCGCGACGGCAACAAGGTGCGGGTCTACATGACCTCGGTGGCACCGCAGTTCAACCTCACCGAGTTCAGGGTCAAGCAGGGCGACGAGGTGACGGTCACCGTCACCAACCTGGATCAGATTGAAGACCTGACCCACGGCTTCTGCGTGGTCAACCACGGCGTCTCCATGGAGATCTCGCCGCAGCAGACGTCCAGCGTGACCTTCACCGCCGACAAGCCCGGGGTGCACTGGTACTACTGCAACTGGTTCTGCCACGCGCTGCACATGGAGATGACGGGCCGCATGCTGGTCGAACCGGCCTGAGGCGATTTCTCCATCTAATGAGGGGCAACCTGCGGGTTGCCCCTGTTTCGAGAGTGATTCGCGATGCGCCTTGAAATTCTTTTGATAGCCGTTGCGCTGGGCCTGTCGGGCGTCTCCGGAGCCTTCGCTGCCGAGCTGGTTGCGAAGTCCGGTGAGCGCCCGCTGCAGGAGGTGCTCGATGCGGCAGAGGACGGCGACACGGTGCGGGTCACGGAGGGTATCTATCGTGGCAACTTCACCATTCCCCGCAGCATCGAGCTGGTCGGTGAACCGGGTGCCGTGCTGGATGGTGAAAATCAGGGGCGTGTATTGACGCTAACGGCGCCGCAGACCACGGTGCGCGATCTGCACCTCAAGCGTGATGGTGCCGACCTGACCGACATTGATGCGGTCATCTTCGTTGAAAAGACGGCAACGGGGAGCCTTATCAAGAACAATCGTATCGAAGCCCGCGGCTTCGGCATCTGGCTGGACGGGGTGGCCGATGCTCGTGTTATTGACAACCGGATCAGCGGCGACACTTCCTTGCGCTCGCAGGATCGCGGCAACGGCCTGCATCTCTTCAATGTTACCGGCGCCGAGATTGTCGACAATGAGGTGTGGAACGCCCGCGACGGCATCTATATCGACGTCAGCAACCATAACCGGCTGATCGGTAACCTGCTGCGCGATCAGCGCTACGGCGTGCACTACATGTTCTCCCAGCACAACGTGGTGCGCGACAACGTGACCCGCAACAACCGGCTGGGCTACGCCTTGATGCAGTCGCGCCACCTGGAAGTGGTGGGCAACCGCTCCTATCGCGATCAGAACTATGGCTTTTTGATGAACTTCATCGTCGACTCGACCTTTATCGGCAATGTTTCGCTGGAGGCGCAGCGCGGCGTGTCGCCGGGTACGGTGGTCAAGGCTGACGGCCACGCCATCAGCGGCGCCGAGGGCAAGGCGCTGTTCGTCTACAATTCGCTGTTCAATGAGATTCGCGACAACCTCTTTGCCAATACCGAGATCGGCATCCACCTGACCGCCGGGTCGGAGGATAACGAATTCCACAGCAACGCCTTCGTCGGCAACCAAACCCAGGTCAAGTACGTGGCAATTCGCCAGCAGGAGTGGTCCCACGAGGGCCGGGGCAACTACTGGAGCGATTACCTGGGCTGGGACCTCGACGGCGATGGGATCGGCGATATTCCCTATGAGCCCAACGACTCGGTTGACCGGCTGGTGTGGACCTATCCCATGGCCAAGATTTTGATGAACAGTCCCGCGGTACAGGTACTGCGCTGGGTGCAGCGCGAGTTTCCGGTGCTGCGACCACCGGGAGTGAAGGACAGCCATCCGCTGATGACGCTCCCCGATGGCATGGCGGAGATACTGCAATGACCCGTTCGGTAATCGAGATGCGCGCGGTGGGCAAGCGCTTCGGCAAGCTGGCCGCGCTAAAGGAGATCGACTTCACCCTGGCTGAGGGCGAGGTCGTGGGGATGATGGGGCATAACGGCGCAGGCAAGTCCACGTCGATGAAGGTGATCCTGGGGCTCATCCGGCCCACCAGCGGTCAAGTATCCGTGTTCGGCCATGACCCGGCGGGCGCGGAGGCCAACCAGCTGCGCCTGAGGCTCGGCTATCTGCCCGAAAACGTGCAGTTCTACGAGCAGCTGACCGGATTTGAAGTGCTCTCCTATTTTGCCCGCCTCAAGCGCATTGGCAACAAGGTGGTGGCGCCTCTGCTGGAGCGGGTCGGCCTGGCGCCAGCCATGCACCGCCAGGTGAAAACCTACTCCAAGGGCATGCGCCAGCGCCTGGGCCTGGCCCAGGCGCTGATCGGCGAGCCGCGCCTGATGCTGTTCGACGAGCCGACCGTGGGGCTCGACCCCATGGCGACGCGCGACTTCTACAGCATGGTCGACGAGCTGCGCGGCAGGGGGGTCAGCGTGATTCTCTGCTCCCACGTGCTGCCCGGCGTGGAGCGCCATATCGACCGGGCCGTGATACTCGGACAGGGAAAGATGCTGGCCTCGGGCACCATCGATGAGCTGCGCCACTCGGCCAAGCTCCCGCTGGTGATGCGGCTGCGCACCTCCCGCTCGCCGGATGCGCTGGCCGCAGCGCTGCGCGGCTACGGCGCGGTTGCCGGTGAGGCCCGCAATGGCCGCGTCGAGCTGCAGATGCCGGTGGCGGCCAAGATCCCGGTGCTGCGCCTGCTGATGGCGGATAGCGAGGTCGTCGATCTCGATATGGAGCCGCCCACGCTCGAGTCGCTGTATGCCCATTTTGACGGGATGATTCGCGAGTCTGCGGGCGTCGAGTCGGCAGTATCTGCGACAGCTCGGGCCACTCAGGGAGAGCCGGCATGAGAAATCTGACCATCGTCGCCGGCAAGGAATTCCGTGACGGCCTGCGCAATCGCTGGGTGCTGGCCATCACGCTGGTGTTCGGCCTGCTGGCCATCGGCCTGGCCTATTTTGGCGCCGCCGCCTCGGGCCAGGTCGGCTTCACCCGCGTCTCGACCACTATCGTCAGCCTGTCGAGCCTGGCGGTGTTCCTTATTCCGCTGATTGCGCTGATGCTGGCCTACGACAGCATCGTCGGCGAGGATGAGCAGGGCACCCTGCTGCTGCTGCTGACCTATCCGATAAGCCGCATCGAGATCCTGGCCGGCAAGTTTCTGGGGCATGCCGCCATTCTCGGGGTCTCGACGCTGGTGGGCTTCGGGGTCGCCGGGGCCGTTATCGCGACCTTCAGCAGCGGCGCGCCGCTGGGCGAAATGGCGGCGGCGCTGGCGCTGTTCATCCTCTCGGCCATGCTGCTGGGCTGGGCCTTCATCGGCTTCGCCTACCTGATCAGCATCAGCGTGACGGAGAAGTCCAAGGCCGCGGGGATCGCCCTGGTGGTGTGGTTCACCTTTGTCATCGTCTACGACCTGGCCCTGCTGGGGCTGCTGGTCGGCACCGGCGGCAAGGTGGGGCAGGGGGTCTTCCACTACCTGCTGCTGCTCAACCCCACCGATATCTTCCGCATCATCAACCTGACCTTCTTCGAGGCGGCGCGCACCCAGGCGGGGCTTGCGTCGATCGGCGCCGACGCCGCCTTCCACCCGCTGATCCTGATCGGTGCGCTGGTGGCCTGGGTGATTGCGCCGCTGAGCCTGGCGCTGTGGATCTTCCGCCGGCGCGAAATCTGACCGCGATGTTCATCCAGGGAGAATGACCCATGCTGTCACGTAGAACCTTCATCATCCTGCTCGGCGGCGTCGCGCTGGCCGGACTGGCCGGCTGCGATGGTGGAGAAGAAGTGGCGCTGAGCTGCGAGCCCCAGCCGATTCTGCCCGGCGAGGAGTGCGCCGTGTGCGGGATGTTCATCACCGAGTACCCCGGGCCCAAGGCGCAGGTATGCACGCGCGATGGCGAGGTGCTGAAGTTCTGTTCGACTTCGGACCTGTTCGTGTGGCTGCTGCAGCCTGACTCCGTGCCCCGGCTGCTCAAGGCCTACGTGCACGACATGGGCATTACCGACTGGGAGAAGCCCTCGGATGACGCCTTCATCGATGCCGAGGTCGCCTTCTACGTCACCGAGCAGCCGGTGATGGGGGCCATGGGGCCGACCCTGGCCTCCTTCGGCAGCGTGGAGGATGCCGAGGCGTTCATGGCCGAGCACGGCGGGCGTCAGCTGACCTACGCGGAGGTGGACGTGGCGGAAATCAATGCGCTGGCGCGCTCCTACATCGAGCGCACCATGTCGGATTGAGGAGCGCAGCCGGTCATTCCGGACGCGCTCATCTACGCCACGATTTTCAGACCAACGGCGCCACAGATGATAAGCGTCAGAAACACAAGGCGCAGCCGACTCATGGGCTCGCGAAAGAATAGCACGCCCATGATGACGGCACCGGTGGCGCCAAGCCCGGTCCAGATCGCATAGGCGGTGCCGAGGGGAATCTCGCGCATCGCCAGCGCCAGAAAGTAGAAGCCCAGCGAGAAGACGACGACAACCGTCAGCAGCCAGGCCCAGGTGTTTCTTTTCAGATACATGTTGATGCTGGCAACGCCGAAGATCTCGCCGAAGCTGGCAATAAACAGATAGACCCAAGCCATTTAATCGCCGCCTTCATTCCAGGTTGGCGCCTTTTCAGGCGGCTTCTGATCAGCCTTGGTGGTGAGCTGAACTCCGACAACGCCAGTAATGATCAGCAGGATAAACAGCCCCTTGAGGAAGGTGAACGGCTCGCCCAGCAGGGTGAAGTCGATGATGGCGATGGCGGCCGCGCCGGATCCCGTGAAGGTCGCATAGACCGCGCCGGAAGGCAGCACGGCACACGCCTTGATGATGAAATAAAAGCTGAAAACCAGGGCGATAACCGTTCCAGACCACATCCAGAAATTGTTCGAGTATTTCAGACCCAGCACCCAGAAGATTTCTACAAATGCCGCCCAGAACACATAGGTCCAGCCCATCGAGCGCACCTTGACAAGTTGGTTAGCCTTTAAACGTAGCGAAGATTCATACACCATGAACGGGAGTGCTACCATAGCACAGGTTCATTTTCGCAGCGGTTTGTGCGCGATGGTCGCCCGGCTGCGCTGGCGGCAGTCTGTCGAGCGGAGTGTCGTCGAGTTTACTTTGCCATTGCACTACTTGAATTCAGGGGGCATGACAACACTATGACGGTCCATCCCGAACCGCTTGCTGCCGATCGGCTCTATCGACACTGCGACCCGGACTCGCTGGAATTCGAGACCAGCGACGAACTCAAGCCGCTCGATCAGCTGATCGGTCAGGATCGAGCCCTGGAGGCGCTGCGTTTCGGCACCGGCATCCAGGGGCAGGGCTACAACCTGTTCGTGCTGGGGCCGTCCGGAGCGGGCAAGCACGAGATCGTGAAGCGCTTTCTAAACGAGCGCTCCGGCCAGGCGTCAACGCCTTCCGACTGGTGCTATCTGCACGATTTCAAGCAGGGCAGGCATCCGCGACTTATTGAGCTGCCGGCGGGCCAGGGCACGCGCTTCCTGCGTGATCTCGAGCAGCTGGTCGAGGAGCTGCAGCACGCCATTCCCGCCACCTTCGAAAGCGACGAGTATCAGAGCCGCCTGCACGAGATTCAGCAGGAGCTCGGCCAGCGCCAGAGCGAGGCGTTTCGCGAGATCGGCAAGGAGGCCGAGCAGGACCATATCGCCCTGATCCAGTCGCCCAACGGCTTCAGCTTCGCCCCGCGCGACGACGAGGGCGAGGTGATGGACGTGGAGGCATTTCAGGAGCTTCCCGAAGAGCGTCGCAAGGCCATTCAGCGCATCATCGCAGCCCTGCAGGAGAAGCTGCAGAAAGCGGTCCAGCAGATGCCGCGCTGGCGC
>DATHXP010000037.1:0-5663 GCA_035459605.1 Halomonas sp.
GTCAGGCCCGCCTCGGGATCGGCCAGGACGTGCTGGGCGGCGAAGTAGGTCAGCACCGTGCCGAACAGCGCCAGCGCAATGCCGACGCCGCAGAGAATGAAATACTTCCACGCCGCTTCCACCGCCTCGGGCGTGCGGTACAGGGACACCAGCAGCACCGTGGTCAGGGTGGCCCCCTCGATCGCCACCCACAGGATGCCGAGGTTGTCGGTGGTCAGGGCCAGCAGCATGGTGAACATGAAGCCCTGGTACATGGCGTGATAAATGCGCATGCCGGTCACGCTGGTCTGGCCGCTGTCGCATACATGGCGCATGTAGGGGCGCGAGAATATCGAGGTGGTCAGTCCGACGAAGGTGGTCAGGACCACGAGGTAGACATTGAAGGCGTCCACCCGGAAGCTGAAACCCGATATCTCGCCTGCTGCGGCGACGGTCCAGGCGAGCCACACCGCGGCGGCCAGCGACACCGCGCAGGCGGCGACGTTCACCCATCCCGCCTGGCGCAGCGAGGTCAGCAGAGCCAGCACGACCGCGCCCGCCACCGGCGCGAGCAGGGTGATCAGAAGCGCCGTCATTCCTCGCCCTCCACCGCCTCGGTCAGGCGGTTCAGGCGGTCGACGTCGAGGGTGTCGATGCTCTCCCGGATCTGGAAGAAGAACACCCCGAACAGCACCATGGCCACCAGCACGTCGAAGGCCACGCCCAGCTCCACCACCAGGGGCATGCCGCCGGTGGCCGACACCGCCGCCAGGAACAGGCCGTTCTCCATCGACATGAAGCCCAGCACCTGGACCACCGCCTGCTGGCGGGACGCCATCATCAGCAGGCCGAGCAGGACTACGGCCAGGCTGATGGCGACAATGTTGCGGGTGAAGGACAGCTCCTGCTCGACGATGGGCAGCACCAGCCAGTAGCTGAAGATGACCAGGGCGACGCCGGCCATGATCACCAGGGCCGGGCGGCGCAGCGAGTCCGCGCGGCCGTCCAGCTCGAGGCGCTGCACCAGCCGGTGCAGCATCCAGGGAATCAGCACCGCCTTCAGTCCCAGGGTCAGCAGCGCCGAGAAATACAGGTGGCCGCCCTGGCCGCTGGCCGCGACCACCGTGGTGACCGCCGCCACCAGCGCGCCCTGCCAGGCGAAGGCGTGAATGGCCGCCACCAGCCGAGCCTGCTCGAGCAGGACGAACGAGGTGAACAGCACCAGCGCCGCCAGCACCAGGACCAGCTGCTGCAGCAGGGGAAGCTCGGCAATGCTCACGCGCCCACCTCCAGGATGACGTGGCCGAGCAGGCCCAGCAGGCCGAGCAGCAGGGCCAGGTTGAGGAATGCCGGAACCCGGAACAGGCGCATCTTGGCGAGCACCGTCTCGGACGCCGCCAGGATCGCGCCGAGTATCGCCAGCTTGGCGGCGATGGCGCCCAGGCCGATGGCCAGAGCGGCCGGTTCATGGCTGAGGGCGATGCCCCAGGGCACGAAAATGTTGGCGATCAATACGCCGTACAGAACCAGCTTGATCTGCGCCGCCCATTCCATCAGCGCCAGGTGCCGTCCGGAGTATTCCAGGATCATGGCTTCGTGGATCATGGTCAGCTCGAGGTGGGTGGACGGGTTGTCCACGGGTATGCGGCCGGTCTCGGCGATCGCCACCAGCACCAGCGCGGCCAGCGCGAACAGCAGCGACGGGCGCAGCACCAGCCCGGCGCCGAGCTGCGCGTCGATGACGCTCGCCAGGTTGGTGCTGTGGGCGGTCATGGCGAGGGTGAACACCGCCATCAGCATGGCCGGCTCCGCCAGCGCCGCCACCAGCATTTCCCGGGATGCGCCCATGCCGCCGAAGGGCGTGCCCACGTCCATGCCGGCCAGCGCCAGGAAAAACCGGCCCAGCGCCAGCAGCCCCACCAGCACGATGATGTCGGCGATCGCCGAAGTCGGCAGGATGTTGGCCGCCAGGGGGACGGTGGCCGCCGCCAGCCAGGTGGCCGTGAACACGATGTAGGGGGCGGCGCGGAACAGCGGCGAGGCGGTATGCGCTACGCGCACCTCCTTGCCCATCAGCTTGTACAGGTCGCGGTACGGTTGCAGCACCGGCGCCCCCCGGCGGTTCTGCAGGCGCGCCTTGCACTTGCGGATCCAGCCGGCCAGCAGCGGCGCCAGCAGTGCATACATCAGGGCCTGCACGGCCGCCCAGCCCCAGGCGGTCGGCGTCACGATATGATCCATAGCAGCACCAGCAGGGTAGCCAGGGTCCAGCCGAGATAGACGCGCACGTTGCCCGATTGCAGGCGGACGATGCGGCGGGCGGACGCCTCCACCGCGGCGACCACCGGCAGGTAGAACAGCCCCCAGGCGCGGTCGCCAATAGTGGAATGAAAACGCGCGCTGCCGTCCGCCTGGGTCTCGACCCCCTCGTCGACATGAAACAGCAGGCCGTAGACGCGGCGAATCGGCTGCGCGAAGGCGGACGCGGTGTACTGCATGCGCGGGGTCGGCGGGGCGAAGCCGCAGTCCCAGGGATCGCCGCGGCGCACCCGGCGGACGGCGCCCCGCCGCCATACCCAGGCCGTCAGCGCAGCCAGCGCGGCGAGCAGCACGACCACCAGCGGCGCGCTGTAGCTGGCGGTCTCGGGCGCCACCGGCGTCAGCCACAACCAGCCGTGGGCGCTGATCTGCGGCAGGCCGGCGCCGAGTATCTGCACCGGCACGGCGTCGAGCATCGCCACCACCGACATCGGCAGCACGCCGAAGGCGACGCACAGGATTGCCAGCATGCCCTGGCCGGCGCGCATGCCGAGCGGCACCGGCCGGGCGCGGCGCACGTGGCGGCTGCGGGCGCGGCCGAGGAACGCGATGCCGTAGACCTTGACGAAGCAGGCCGCCGCCAGCGCCCCGGTCAGCGCCAGGGTCGCGGCGGCCACGGGGACCAGGCTGCGCAGCACGCCGCTGTCGAGCTGCCAGGCCTGCAGCGCCGCCTGGAATGTGAGCCACTCGGAGACGAAGCCGTTGAACGGCGGCAGCGCCGAGATGGACAGGCAGCCCACCAGGAAGAACAGGCCGGTCCAGGGCATGCGCCGCAGCAGCCCGCCCATGTGCTCGAGGTCGCGCTCGTGGGCGCTGTGCAGGATCGCGCCGGCGCCCAGGAACAGCAGGCCCTTGAACAGCGCATGGTTCAGCGTGTGGTAGAGGGCGGCGACCAGGCCGAGCACCCCCAGCAGCGTATGCCCGTCGCTCAGGAACAGCAGGCTCAGGCCCAGGCCGATGAAAATGATGCCGATGTTCTCCACCGAGTGGTAGGCGAGCAGGCGCTTGAGGTCGTGCTGCATGAGCGCGTACAGGACCCCCATCAGGGCGGAGATGCTGCCGATCGCCAGCACCGCCACGCCCCATTGCCAGTGGGCCTGGCCGGTAAGATCGAACACCACGCGGATGAAGCCGTATACCGCCACCTTCAGCATCACCCCGGACATCAACGCGGAAATGTGCGAAGGCGCCACCGGGTGCGCCTCGGGCAGCCAGGCATGCAGCGGCACCAGACCCGCCTTCATGCCGAAGCCGAGGAAGGCCAGGCAGAAGGCCACGCTGGCCCAGGCGAAGGGCAGCTGCGCGGCGCGCATGCTGTCGAAGTCGAAGCCACCGCCGAAGGCTGCCAGCACGCCGAAGCCGAGCAGGATGGCGAGCCCGCCGACATGCGCCATGATCAGGTAGAGCAGGGCAGCGCGGCGGTTGGCGGCCTGCTCGTGCTGAAACACCACCAGGAAATAGGAGGCCAGGGACATCAGCTCCCAGGCCACCATGAAGCCGAAGGCGTCGTCGGCCAGGACCACGAGCATCATGCCGGCCAGGAACAGCGCGGTGAACCCGCCGAGCGCCGGCAGCGAGTCCCGGCCATGCTCGAGGTGGCGCACGTAGGCCGGGCCGTAAACGCCGACCGCCGCGGTCACCAGGCCGATCACCAGCAGGAAGAACCCCGCCAGCGCGTCCAGGCGCAGCCGCCAGGGCAACCAGGGCAGACCCAGCGGCAGCTCGGCGCCGACGCTCCCGCCCTGCCACAGCGCCGCCAGCCCCGCGGCGGCCGCCGCCGCCCCGGACAACGCCACCAGCGGCATGGCCTGGAAGCGAAGCAGCCGCGGGGCGCGCCCGGCGAACAGGGAGACCGCCCCGGAGGCGAACGCCAGAGCGACCGCCAGGGCCGCGAGCCACAGGGCTGAAGTCATGCCGGAGCGGAGTCCCCGTGACCCGCTTTCAGGCGCACGCCGCGGCCGCCGCTGTGGCTGACCGCGTTCTCGTCGATGAGCTCCACGCCCGCTCGTGACAGCGCTTCGACCACTTTCACCAGCGATTCCACGTTGCTGCGCACCGTGCCTTCGCTGGCCTCCATGCGCTGGATGGTGGGGACCGACAGACCGGCGAGCCCGGCCAGCTGGCGCTGGTCGATGCCGAGGAGTGCGCGGGCGGCCCGCATCTGGCCTGCTGTCATCATGGTTGGAATATCTGTTATGAAAGTCTATGTATGCTAATAGATATGATACATATTATAAAAGATGTTTCAAATATCTTCTGCTGGCTCTGATCTGTTCGCATCCCCGGAATCGCTTCTGGCCGTCGATCAGGCTAAAGCCACGCCCCGTCTATCGGCTTGAAATGGCGGATCAATGCCGGCCCATCCGGTGCGAATATAGGCTGCGACAACTGACAAGCAGATGAGGCAAACCTCGGAGGTAGGTCATGAAACGACGCGGCATGAACGCAGTGCTGTCCGGAGGCGTGTTGGCCGCCATGCTGGCGATCGCCGGTTGCGGCGAGGATCAGGGTTCGGCGGAACAGGCGGGCGAGCAGATCGACGAAGCGGTGGAAAACGTCCAGGAGTCCGCCGAGGGAGCCATGGAGTCAGCCGGCGACACGATGGAGGAAGCGGCTGACGAAGCCGAGCAGGCCGCCGACGAGCTCGAGGAAGAGACCAACTGAAGCCTGCCGGTCTCCGCGTGCCCGGCCGCGCCGGCCGGGCACGCCAAGGCATTTCAGCGCCCGGTGTCTTCAGGCGACACCAGCGGCCGCAGCGCCAGCAGGCCGAGTGCCGGGCCGATTGCCAGCGGCACGAACAGCCAGATGATATCGACCGACGCGGCCAGCGCCGAGAGCGTCTGAATGCTGATGATTGTGATGGAAAATCCGATGCAGTTGGCGATGGTCAGCGCCGAGCCCACCAGCGCCGGCGGCGCGTAGCGGGCGTTGAGCGCCGAGAACTGCGGCGAGTCACCCGCCACCACCGCACCCCAGAACAGCAGAAACGCCAGGAAAACCACTGGCGGCGCCTGGAAGGCGAGCGGCGAGGCGAGACAACACAGGCCCGAGGCAAGAAGCTGGGCATAAGCGACTCTGGCGCTGCCCCGGCGCAGCGAGATCAACCCACCCGCCACGCAGCCGACCGCCCCGGCGGCGATAACCGCGAAAGACCAGAGAGATATGTCGAGATCGGCCTGCCGCTCCGCGTAGCCGGCCAGCAGCAGCGGCACGAATGCCCACAGGGCGTACAGCTCCCACATGTGACCGAAGTATCCGAATGCCGAAGCCCGGAACCTCGGCGAGGTGAATATGGCCTTGATGGCCGTGGGGTCGAAGCCGGCGCTGCGGGTGGTGTCGGGGCCGTCGGGAACCAGCAGGAACAT
>DATHXP010000038.1:0-4207 GCA_035459605.1 Halomonas sp.
GTCTCCGTCTCCGCCGACAAGTCCCCCCAGCCGAAGGAACCGCGGGTGATCAGCCCGTTCAGGGAGTTCGACCGCATGCTGGAAAGCTTCTTCGATCGTGGCTGGATGCGCCCGATGCGCTGGGAGCATCCTCTCTGGGAGCGCTTTGCCGCCTTCGAGAAGGGCATGCCGAAGGTCGATGTCATCGACCGCGACGCCGAAGTGGTGGTGCGCGCCGAGATCCCGGGCTTCGAGCGCGAGGAGCTCGATGTTTCGGTGACCGACGACGCGGTGACCATCAAGGGCGAACGCCGCGAAGAGACTAAGGAGGAGGAGGGCGAATACTTTCACTCCGAGATCTCCCACGGGTCTTTTACCCGGACGGTGGCACTGCCCGGCGAGATCGATGCCGACAAGGCCGAAGCCAGCTTCAAGAACGGGGTTCTCGAGCTGAGCTTGCCCAAACTCAAGCGGGCCAATCGCCGCAGGATCGAAGTAAAGTAGCCCGGGGCCGAGCTGCGCCTTACCCCATCAGATCGCGCAGCCGCTCCACCGCCAGGTAGAGCTGGCGGCGCGGCTGGGCGCCCTCGAGCACCCCGGCATGCTCGCCATCCAGCGCGAAGCGCAGGGCCGGCACGCCGCCGATGCCGAGCTCCCGGGCGGCTCGCTGGTCGGCCAGCACCCGCTCGCGAAACTCGCCCGCGGCCAGCGCGCGGCGCAGGGCCTCGCCGTCCAGGCCCTGCGTTTCCGCCACCTGAGTAAGCGCTTCGGAGTCGGCCAGGTCCAGACTCTCCTCGAAGAAACCGCGAAACAGCGCGCTGCGCATGGCAGCGCCGGCTCCGGGCCGGGCGGATTCCCGCCCGCTGGCCCAGGCACTGGCCTCGTGGGCCAGCCGCGAACGGGGCTGAAGGCGGGGCAGGCGCAGGGTCATGCCGCGCTCCGCGGCCATCGGATAGACCGCCCGCTCCCAGATGTCGTGCAGGTAGTCGCCGTCGGGGTCGAGGGTCGGTTCGGGCTCGGGGCGCAGCTCGAAGGCCCGCCAGCGGATCTCTACCTCTTCGCCGAAGCGCTCGCCCAAGGCGTCGAGCTCCGGAGCTTCCAGGTAGCAGAAGGGACAGACATAGTCGCTGAAGACGTCGAGGGTGATGCGCGGCCGGGTCATCGGGGCCTCCTGTAGCGATGCGGCAGACCCCCACAGGGTAACAGCTGAACGCTCCGACGGAATATTGTGGGTGGCGCAAACCAGGGCGAAGCGGTCAGTGCCGTGTCAGGCGCTGCAAACGGCCGGTTCGCCGCGAATGTGCAGGTGCACGGCGCAGGCGACCCGCAGCAGGGAGGCGAGATTGGGCACCGCACCCCTGGTGGCCATCACCTCGCCGTAGAGCTCGCTGATCTCTTTGCCCGCGCCGCTGCCCATGATTGCCAGTCGCATTGCTTTCCTCTCGTTTCGATTTGTGCTGCCAGCAGCCTACATTCGATTGCCGGTGTTGGCACCGGGCGGCTGGCCTGAAGCGGTTCGTGCGGTGTAATCTTGACAGCCGATGTTGTTGCCCCGATTCCCCCAGCTTCCAGGAATGTTGTTTATGAGCGATCTGCCCGCCTGTCCCGAATGCGCGTCGATTTACACCTATGATGATGGTCTGCAGTTCGTCTGCCCCGAGTGCGGCCACGAGTGGTCGAAGGATGCCAGCGCCGACAGCGGCGAAGACGAAGCGGTCATCACCGATGCCCACGGCACGCCGCTGGCCGATGGCGACACCGTTACCGTGATCAAGGATCTCAAGATCAAGGGTTCGTCGTCGGTGGTCAAGGTCGGCACCAAGGTCAAGAACATCCGCCTGGTGGACGGCGACCACGACATCGACTGCAGGATCGATGGCATCGGCCCCATGAAGCTGAAGTCGGAGTTCGTCAAGAAAGCGTGACCGTCGGGGGTTGGCTAGCCCCGGGAGGGCGAGCGCGGCAGGCACAGCGGCAGGCTGTCGCGCAGCGAGTGCGGCAGCAGGCCAAGGTCGGCGAAACTGCCCATGGCGTCGCTGGCGATATTGTCCTGGCGCATCAGCATGACCTGATCCCGCGTCAGCGGCGGGTTGGGCAGCGGCGACAGCAGAGCCGCCAGCGCTCGCCAGACAATAAAAGGCACCGGCATCAGCGGCCGCTCCCGGCCCAGGTGCGCCATCACCAGATGCAAGACTTCCCGATAGCTCAGCACGTCCGGACCGCCCAGCTCGAACAGCCGGCGCGGGCTTGTCGGCCTGCCGGCAAGATGGGCAATGGCGCGGGCCAGGTCGCGCACGTGCAGCGGCTGCAGGCGGACCTGGCCGCGACCGAACAGCGGAATCAAGGGCAGACGCGTGAGCCCGGCCAGATTCGACAGGAAGGCGTCGTCGGGGCCGAACAAAACGCTTGGGCGGACGATGATCGCCCGGGGCAGGGCGTCGAGCACCGCTTCCTCGCCGCGGGCTCGCGCGCGGATATAGGCCGACGGGGAGCGGCGGTCGGCGCCGATGCCCGAGACCTGGATCAGCCGTTCGATGCCCGCCTCGCGCGCCAGGCGCGCCAGCCGGCCGGCGCCCTGCACGTGAATAGTATCGAAGCTGAGTCCGCGCCGCTCGACGTACAGGCTGACCGCGTTGACCACGGCACCCGCGCCGTCGAGCGCGGCGGCGATATCGTCGCCGCTTTGGATGTCGGCGCGGACAAGCTCGATGGGGTCGTCGGGCTCGGCCCAGCCGGGCCGGGCCGGGTGGCGGGCGGCCAGGCGGACGCGGCGGCCGGCGTCCACCAGCTCGCGGACCACGGCGCCGCCGAGAAAGCCGGTACCGCCGAAGACCGTGACCGGTAGCTGCTGCTTGCGCATCTCGTCTCCTGGCGCAGTGTCAGAAATGGCCGGCCCCGGTTGTCAAGGGTGGGTCAGAGAAGGTCATGTTTCTGCAGGAAGTCGTGCGCGACATCTTCGATATTCTTCCGCTCGACGTCGACGCTGGCGTTAAGGCCAGCCATGACCTGGTCGTTGAAGAGGGCGGAGAGGCTGTTCATCTGCTCGGCGAGCTCGGGGTGTTCAGCGAGCGTCTGCTGGCGCACCACGGGCGTCATGGAGTAGGCCGGGAAGAACCCCTGATCGTCCGCGAGGACTTCAAAGTCAAAGGCCGGGATACGCCCGTCGGTGGCGAACACCAAGCCGACATCGACATCGCCGTTGCGCAGCGCCTGATAAATCAGCCCCGAGTCCATGCGCTTGACGTCGCCGCGGCCGACGCGGAAGCCGTAGGCCTGCTGCAGCGGACGCCAGCCGTCGTCGCGGGCATAAAACTCGGGGCTGAGGGCAAAGAGTAGCTGCTGATCTTTGTTGATCGCCTGGGCCAGGTCAGACAGGCTGGCCATGCCGGTGTCCTGCGCGGTTTCCCGGCGAATCGCCAGGGCGTAGGTGTTGTTGGCCTGGGAAGGGTTGAGCCAGACCAGGTCCTTTTCGGCATCCAGTGCTTTGACGCGCCGGTAGGTTTCTGCTGTGGGGAGCACTTCGCTGATGTCGTTGTAGACGAACAGCGCGGTGCCGGTGTACTCCCAGTAAAGGTCGACCTGGCCGTTTTCCTGGGCGCGGCGCAGCACGGTAGACCCCATCCCGTCACGCTTCTTGACGTCGTAGCCGAGCGCTTCGAGGTACTGGGCGGTCATGCTCGCCATGATGAGTTGTTCGGTGTAGTTTTTACCGCCGACGGTAACCTCCTGGGCGTGCCCGAAGGCGGATACCGCGAGACTCAAGAGGGCAATGGCAACAGCGCGGCCGAAAGACCACATAGGCTAATCCTTTTTCCAATAGGGGCATTCATCATAATGAAGCTTCTCGCTGGCGTTCAACTGGGCTGGTGCCGTTACGCAGGGCTATTGCAGTTGATCTTGTGACTCGGAGCTGATCCGGCAACAGGTCTGCGAGGGGGCGCTGCCCCGCGCAGATGAGCCTGATTCTGCGCCAGGCGCCCGAAGGGACGTTTAGCGCCGGCGATCCGCGCCTGATCGCGATGCACTGGACCGCGCTGGCCGAGCTGGTGCAGGAAGACTATCGCGAGTTCACCCCGCGCACCTTCCGCGTCGATCTGGCTGACCCGTTCGACCCGCGCCTGTTTGCGCGCCCCGTGCCGGTCTATACCGAGCAGGTGGACTTTGCCGATCGCGTTGCTTGGAAAATGAGTGACGAGACACTAAGTGCTGAGGAGCTTGGCAACAAGTT
>DATHXP010000039.1:0-10447 GCA_035459605.1 Halomonas sp.
CAGCATCTGCGGATCGCTGTCCACCCAGCAGCGGGTGGGAACCACATGCAGGTCCAGCCCCCGCTCGGCGGCCATGACTTCGAACTCGGCGCGCAGCGGACGGATGATATCGGCCAGGGCAAAGTGGCTGCGCCGGGGCGTCAGGGCGCCTGCATCCAGCTTGGAAATGTCCAGCAGCGTGCCCAGCAGCTCCTCGGCGGCCTGCAGCGAGTTGTCGATATGGTTGACGGTACGCTTGGTGTCGCCGTCCTCAAACTGCTGCGATAGAGCGGAGGTAAACAGCCGCGCGGCGTTGAGCGGCTGCAGCAGATCGTGGCTGGCCGCTGCGAGGAAGCGCGTCTTGGAAGCGTTGGCGCTCTCGGCCACCAGCATCGCCTGGCGCAGCGCCTGCTCAGCTTCGGCGCGCACCCGGTTTTCCTGGCGCAGGGCGGCGTTTGCCGCGGACAGCGCCTGGGTGCGTTCGCGAACCCGCTCCTCCAGCGTTTCGTTGGTTTCCTTGAGCGCAATCTCGGCGCGGCGGCGCTCGGTAATATCCTGATACAGCGAGAAAAAGCCCAGTATGGCGCCGCTGTCACCGAAGTGGGGCGTGTAGGTGACCAGCATGTAGTGCAGCCCTTTATCCAGGCGCAGCGACACCTCGAAATTGACTCTTTCGCCGGCGAGAGCGCGGTTCACCCAGGGGGCCCGTTCACGCGCCATGGGTTCGGGCATCACCTCCCACAGCGGTCTGCCGATCACCGCGGTGCGATCGATGCCAAACGCCTGCTCATAGGCGCGGTTGGTAAACAGGTAGCGGCACTCCTTGTCGAAGTAGGCGATCAGCGCCGGCACGTTGTCGGTATAGATGCGGATATTTTTTTCCGAGCGGATCAGCGCCTCTTCGATGCGCTTCTGCTGGGTGATGTCCTGATAGGTATAGACGAAGCCGCCGCCGGGCATGGGATTTCCCTGCACTTCCAGCACGCTGCCGTCCTGGCGATAGCGCACGTAGCGATGCGGGTGGCCCTGGCGGATATTGTTCAGCAGCTGCTCGACGTGCTCTTCGGGGTCGCCGGGACCGTATTCGCCGCTGTGGGCGTTGTGGCGAAAGATGCGCTCCATCGAGGCGCCGACCCGGATCAGACGATCCGGAAAACGAAACAGCTCCAGGTAGCGCTGATTCCACACCACCAGGCGCAGGTTCTGGTCGACCACGCCGATGCCCTGATTGATGTTCTCGATGGTGGCCTGGAGCAGGGCGCGGTTGAATTCCAGCACCTGGGAGGCTTCATCGACAATCGAGATGACATCGGAAATGCCGATGCCGCGGCCTTGCAGGGCCGAGTTGACCACGATGCGCGCAGACGAGGCGCCCAGCACCGAGGCCAGCAGGCGTTCGGTGAACTGGATGATATCGATGGAGGCCCGAGTGTGGTCATCCACGTTGGTGCCGGCGCGCCGCGCGTAGTCGCCGAAGGCGCGGCTGATCTGCTCGGCGCCCAGAAAGCGCTCGCACAGCACTTTCAGATCGCCCACCGTGGTGGCGCCGGTCCAGGGCCGGTTGACCGAGGTCTGGCGCGTCTCCACGCTGTTGACAAACAGCGAAGCCTGGATGCGCTCGACCACCCGCTGGGGAGTCACCTGGGACACAAAGATATAGGCGACCAGGTTGGCGCCCAGCGAGAGCATCACGCCGTGGGTAAAGCTGTCGCCGATGTTCAGCCCCAAAAGCGAGGTGGGCGACAGAATGCCGATGCCTAGCGGGCCGCCGCTCAGCCACTGCTCGGGCAGCACGCCGGCGCTGATCATGGCCGGCAGCAGCAGGCTGTAGGTCCAGATGGCAAAACCGCTGGCCATGCCGGCAATGACCCCCAGCCGGTTGCCGCGCTTCCAGTAGAGGCCGCCGATGACCGCTGGGGCAAACTGGGCCGCCGCGGCAAACGACAGCATGCCGATGGAGGCTAGCGAGCTGAACTCGCCGATCAGCTTGTAGGTGCCGTAGGCCATGGCCAGCACCGCGGCGATGGTGATGCGGCGGGTGCGCAGCACCAGGCGGCCGTAGTCGCGGGCCTTGGTGTCAAACCAGCGCAGCCGGAACAGCGCCGGAATCACAATCTCGTTGGACATCATGATCGACACCGCCACGGCGGCCACGATGACCATGCCGGTGGAAGCGGAAAAGCCGCCAATGTAGGTCAGCAGGCTGAGCCAGCTGTTGCCGCTGGCCATCGGCAGGGCCAGCACGTAGCTGTCCGGCGCCACGCTGCCGTCGGCAAACAGCGTCAGGCCGGCGGCGGCCAGCGGCAGCACGAAGAAGGCGAAGGCGACCAGGTAGAGCGGAAACAGCCAGCGCGCGACGGCGGCATCATCGCGATGCGTATTTTCGACCACCGCGGCGTGAAACTGTCGCGGCAGGCACAGCACGGCAAGCATTGCCAGCAGAGTCTGGGCCCAGAAGCTCTGGCCGAAGTCCTGCTCGACCAGCTGGCGCTGCAGCTCGAGCTGGATATCGGCGAAGGCCAGCAGATCGCCAAGCCCGTCGAACATGACCCAGGTGACGTAGGCGCCCAGGGTCAGAAAGGCGATCAGCTTGACCAGCGATTCGAAAGCCACGGCGTGAATCAGACCTTCGTGATGTTCGGTGGCGTCGGCGTGCCGGGTGCCGAACAGAATGGCGAACACGGCCATGATCAGCGCCACGTAGAAAGCCGTGTCCCCGATCAGCGGCGTGCGCGTGATGTCCGAGGCCAGCGTCAGCTGGCTGAAGGTGCTGGAGACCGCCTTCAGCTGCAGCGCGATGTAGGGCAGGGTGCCGATCAGCGCCACCAGGCTGGCAAAGGCGGCCAGCGACTGGGTCTTGCCGTAGCGCGAGGCGATGAAGTCGGCGATGGAGGTGACGTTCTGATGCTTGGCTACGCGAATCATCTTGGCCAGCACCGGCCAGAACAGCAGCAGGGTGATGATCGGGCCAATAAAGATGCTGACAAACGACCAGCCCGAGGTCGCGGCCTGGCCGACGGCACCGTGGAAGGTCCAGGAGGTGCAGTAGATGGCCAGCGCCAGGCTGTAGATCACCGGTCTTCGCCGCGAGGCGCCGTGGCGGCGCGCCTGACGATCGCCGTGCCAGGCGATGGCGAACAGCACGGCGATATAGAGCAGCGAAACGACGATCAGCAGCCAGCCGGCAAACATTCCAGTCTCCTTGTGGTGGCCACTATTTTACTGGGCCGCCGCGGGCAGCGCTATCGTTTGGTCGGCGTCGCATCGGCAGCTCGTTGACTCTCCAGCTGAGTGATGAGCCTCATCGCCATCGATGGTTGCAGGCAGCAACCACCTTACATCACCGGCACGCCGATCAGCGGGGCGTGCAGATAGAAGGCAAACACCGCGTAGGCCGCCAGGCCGATCACTAGAGTGGCGGTGGTGCCGATCCAGCTGGGCTCGGCAGCCGACGCCTGTGGGCGGCGGCGGGCGGCGCGAAAGTCGAACGCGGCCCACAGCAGGAAGGCGCCGAACAGGACGATATCGCCCAGCCGCCCGTTGGCCAGCAGGTGGGCAAAGGCCCACAGCTTGACGCCCAGTATCATCGGATGCCCCAGCCTGGCCTTGAGATGGTTGCCCGGCACATAGGCCGCGACCAGCAGAATAAAAGCCGGAATCATCAGCAGCGAAACCAGGTGTCGCAGGCCGACAGGGGGCTGCCAGATCCAGGTCGGATCCAGGCGCGTCTGGCCAAAGCCCCAGATCATCACGACCAGGCCGATGAGGGAGACGATTGAATAGAGCGCCTTCCACGGCAGCAGGCCCAGGCGCTGAATCTGAGCGCTGCGCCAGTCGTCGGCAAAGATACGCACCGAGTGTGCGCCAAGAAAGATCACGAGCCCCAGTATCATCACCGTCATGGATAATCTCCTATTCGTCAGATATCACGGTAGCCAGCAGCGTCGACAAACATGCGCGCCTTGCCCCTCGACGCCGGCACCATTCTAAGCTAACGGGATCGAGGGAGCAGGAGTGGTGTGGTCAACGCGTGCTGCTGAGGCTTGCGGCTCCCGGCCCCTTGCCATGGATAGCTGGGTCATGAAGCGGCATCAGGAACAAAAGGTTCGATAAAGCGGGCTGTCACGTTCGACATGCTCTGTTTCGGCGGCCGGTGCGGCTGTGCCATTGTCGCCCAGCCTGATTTGTTCGAGCGCTTCACAGTTCAGCAGATAAAAGTTATTTTCCAGACGGTCGGTGTACTCGTGGTACAGCTCATAGAGGACATACTGGACCAGGTGCTGGCCGTCCTGGCGGAAATCTCTATGGTCGCCGTCAATGAAAGCGAGGTAGTTGACAGCGGGGTAGAGATAGCTCCAGGGGCGGAAAAAGTTACTGTTTCTCTGTTCATCAAGGATGATGGCGCTGTCAGGGAGCTGACTCTTTTTCCAGTCGTACCAGGTGTAATCGTAATAGGCTTGATAGCCGAACATGCCCACACCAGCTGCCAGCGGAATTGTCCATTTGGGCAGGCGGTTGCGGCTTATCTTGCGTAGAAGGAGGGTGATCCCTCCCGCGGACAGCCCAACAATGAGAACGGCGATAAGGTGCCAGATCATACGTGATTCTCGCAAGATAAGAAAAATAAAAGTGGGCTTTCAAGGAAAGCCCACTGTACATGATGCACTATCAAAAATTTAGTGCCGGATGGAGTTTTTATGGGTAGCGCACGTCACGCACCATCTTCTGAACTTTCGCCGACGGCTCCTCTGTGGCCATGGACACAGCGATGGACACCGTGAAGTTAATCAGCGCACCGATACAGCCCACGGAGAGCGGCGAGATGCCCATAATCCAGTGCTCGGACGTGTTCGGGAGGGCGTTTGTCTCCGGAATGAAGAACCAGCCCAGGTACATGAAGATATAGGTCAGGGTGCTGATAGCGCCCGCCAGCATGCCCGCAATCGCCCCTTTGCTGTTGATGCGCTTGAAGAAGATGCCCAGCACAAGCGCAGGGAAGATCGAAGATGCCGCTATGCCGAAGGCGAGCGCCACGGTTTGCGCGGCAAAGCCGGGGGGATTGAGACCCAGCCAGGTGGCTATCACGATGGCGCCGACCATGGAGAGTCGCGCATACAGCATCTCGGTCTTGTCCGATATGTGAGGCATCAGAGTATTCTTCAGCAGGTCATGACTGACGGCTGAAGATATCGCCAGCAGCAGACCGGACGCGGTGGACAGCGCCGCAGCGATACCCCCCGCCGCCATGAGGCCGATTAGCCACGGGGGCATGTTGGCGATTTCAGGCAGAGCCAGTACCAGGATGTCGTTGTTGACGGTCAGCTCGTTGCCCTCCCAGCCGCGCTCTTCAGCCACGGGCTGGAAGTCAGTGCCCGTTGTATCGTCGCTGTCGTTATAAAACTGGATGCGCCCATCGTTGTTCTGGTCATCAAAGACCAGCAGGCCGGTGTTTTCCCAGGTCTTGAACCATTCAGGGCGCTCCTCGTACGCCAGCGCGGGCTGTTCGGTGCCTTCCGGGTAGATCGTCTCAATCAGGTTGAGACGAGCCATGGCGGCCAGGGGGGGAGCCGTGGTGTAGAACAGGGCAATGAATACCAGGGCCCAGCTGGCGGACCAGCGTGCGCCCTGAATGCTGGGCACGGTGAAGAAGCGGATGATGACGTGGGGCAGGCCGGCGGTGCCCACCATCAGCGTCAGGGTGAACAGCACCATGTTGACCTTGTTGTCGGCTTCGGCGGTGTAATTCTTGAAGCCCAGGTCTCTCACCACTTCGTTGAGCTGTTGCAGCAGGTATACGCCCGATTCGGTGTGCGTGCCGAACATGCCGGTCTGGGGCAGGAAGTGGCCTGTCATCATCAGAGAAAGATAAATCGCCGGAAGGGTGAACGCCAGAATCAGCACGGTGTACTGCGCTACCTGGGTGTAGGTAACCCCCTTCATGCCGCCGAGTACGGCGTAGAAGAACACCACGATGGCAGAGATGATCAGGCCGACGGTGCTGCTGACCTCCAGGAAGCGCGAGAAGGCCACGCCGGCACCGGTCATCTGGCCGATAACGTAGGTCAGCGAAATGACGATCAGGCAGATTACCGCCACAACGCGGGCAGTCCTGCTGTCGTAACGCGTACCTACGAAGTCCGGTACGGTGTAGGTGCCAAAGCGGCGCAGATAGGGTGCCAGCAGGGTTGCCAGCAGGACGTAGCCGCCTGTCCAACCCATGATGAAAGCTGAGTTGACGTAGCCGACCGAGATCAGGCCCGCCACCGAGATGAAAGAGGCGGCCGACAGCCAGTCAGCCGCCGTCGCCATGCCGTTGAGCGTAGGATGTACCTCCCCCCCGGCGATATAGAAGTCTCGGGTTGTCCTGGCGCGAGCCCAAACTGCAATTCCGGTATACAGCGCGAAGGTGCCGAGAACGAAGATGAGGTTAATCGCAAACTGACTCATGGTTTAGTTCTCCAGACCGAGCTTTTTATCCAGCCTATTCATTCGCCAGGTATAGAAGAAGACCAGGGCCAGGAAGGTGAAAATGGAACCCTGCTGGGCGAACCAGAAGCCGATATCGGCACCGCCGACGGAGATGCCCATCAGCAGAGGGCGAAGAATCAGTCCAAATCCGTAGGAAACCATGGCCCATATGGTGAGACAGATTATGATCAGGCGCAGGTTGGTCGCCCAATACTTTCGATCTCTTTCACTTAGCTCGTCACTCATGAGATTGCTCTCCACTGTTGTTGTTGAGTCTGCTGTCGAAAGTTTTATAAAAAATTGTGTGGGAAGTTTATTCAAATGCCATCTCCGAGCGCTGCTGTCGGAAATCAAGCCGTCCTACCGGTAGTCAGGAATGGTACATCACGGAAGATTTTGCAAAAATAATTTGCTGATTAATACCCTCTACTTTAGTAGAGCTCTAGGTTTTTGTAGCGGAAGCGTGTGTTTTTATCATTTATAAATCAATGACTTGCTATGATATTGGGGCGCGGAAAAGAGCTTTCTTGCCTGGATGGTACGATAGTCTATAGCAAAGGGTTGTTTTGCAAATTCGTTCAGCGGCATGAGACTATGGTCTTGATAGTTTTTCCAGGACGCTAGACTAGAGTTCAATTGCCTTGCCTTTAGGTGCCTATCATCCTTCCTTCAAGATTGGGCTCTTCAGGCCGAGTCCAAGTATCAAACGTTGATCGAGATGGTGAGAGGCCAGTATACGTAAGGTGACGTGCTGTTTAAGAGCAAATTCAAGTCAAGCTGTTGGGGGACTGTAAGCGCTAGGATAGGCAAAAAGGGCGGCCATCCGATCCGGTGGATGCGGCAAGGGCAAGTAAGGTATAAGCACAAGTTGCTGACCACAAGGTGCGGCGCGGCAAAATTTCTGGCGGCTGGACAGTTTCCGAGTGTTGCGTAATTTACGCAGGCTGCACAGCGACCGTCTCTGGCCAGACCGTCAGGCAGCAGGCGGCTGATAAAGTCAGGTGATACATACGAGGGCGCTACTACTATGGTCGAGGTCGATCTTTCCCGACCGCCTTTCACGCTGCTTGATGACGCCGGTCGCGAACGCGTGCGCCAAGGTGTCGATCTGGCTCGCTTTGAGCGCGACGAGGTCATCCTCGAGGCTGGGCAGCCCGGCGAGTACGTCTTCCTGGTCCATAAAGGGGAGGTGGCCGAGATAGACACCTCCCAGCCGGCGATCAGTGAGCGAATCGGCCGTTACACCCGGGGCGATCTGTTCGGCGCCATCAGCATCCTCAGCGGCAAGAGCCGCTACCGCTTTCGCGCCGAGCAGGAGAGCCACTGCTACCTGCTGCCCAAAGCGCTGTTTCTCGAGCTCTGCGATGCCTGTCAGCCGTTTGCCGAGTTCTTTCGTCTGCGCCTGTCTGAAAAGACTCGGCTGCTCACCGCGCATCGCAACGAGGGCGGCGTGGGCATGACCGGCTTCATGCTGGCCCAAGTCAGCGACTGTATGCGCGATCCGATCAGCGTGGCGCCCACCGCCAGCATTGTCGATGCGGTGCGCTGCCTGCACGAAGGCCATGCCGATAGTCTGCTGGTAACCGACGAGCAGGGGCCGCCGGGCGTGGTGACCAAGACCGATCTGCTCAATGCTTTGGTGTTGCAGGGGCTGGACCAGCAGGTGCCGATTGGCCAGGTGGCTAACTACGGTCTGATCTCGGTCACCCCGAGGCAGTATCTGTTCGAGGCGCTGGTCAGCATGACCCGCCATCGGGTGTCGCGGGTGGTGGTGCTCGATAATGAGCGCGCCATCGGGGTGATCGAACTGACCGATGTGCTGGACTATTTCTCCAGCCGCAGCCATGCCATCGCCCTGCAGGTTGAGCAGGCCGACAGCCTGGAAGCGCTGGCCGCTGCCAGCCAGCGTCAGGAAGAGCTGGTGCGGACCCTGATGAGACAAGGCATCAAGCTGCGTTTTGCCACGGAGCTGCTGGCCGCACTCAATGGCCGCATCATGCACAAGGCCTGGCACTTCGTCGTGGGGCAGGAGCTTGATCGCCGTGCGTGCCTGATGGTCATGGGCAGCGAAGGACGCGGCGAACAGATTCTCAAGACCGACCAGGACAACGGCCTGATCGTCGAAGATGATCTGCAGTGCGCGCAGCTCGACGCGACCATGCAGCGGCTGACCGAGACGCTGATCGAGCTGGGCTATCCGCCCTGCCCCGGCAACATCATGGTATCCAATCCCGAGTGGCGCGGCTCCGAGAGCGAGTGGCGCAAGCGAATTGCTTACTGGGCCCACAAGCGCGACGGCGATAGCCTGATGAAGCTGGTCATCTTGCTCGATGCTCAGGGCGTTGCCGGTAATACCGCGCTGGTCGAACGCCTGCGCGAGTCGTTGTTCGAGCACTGTGCCAGCGACAAGCTGCTGCTCTCCACCCTGGCCCGTTCGGCCCTGAACTTTGCTACGCCGCTGACGCTGTTTGGCAGACTCAAGAAGTCGCGCCAGGGCATCGATATCAAGAAGGGCGGCATTTTCCCTATCGTGCACGGCGTCAGAGTGATGGCGCTGGAGCGCCGCATCATGGCTACTTCCACCTTGGAGCGCCTCGAGGCGCTGGTGGAGGATGGCCGCCTCGAGACGCGCTTTGCCGAAGACCTGGGAGAGGCGCTGGAGCTGTTTACCGAGCTGCGGCTCAAGCAGCAGCTGGCCCAGTCGACAGGTGACGGTGATCCTTTACCGACCAATCTGCTGCAGACGCGGGGGCTGTCGTCGTTAGAAAAGGACCTGCTGCGCGAGGCCTTGCATATTGTCAAAGAGCTCAAGCAGCGGCTATTCCACCATTTCCACCTGGAGTACTCATAGTCTCCGAGATGCAGTTCGGTGACCACGGGAGGCAGCGTTATGATCAAGACCCTGCGGCGCCTGGGCGACCGTCGTCGCTATCTCAACAGTCGCCACGGATGGCTCTTTCGGCCCTATACCGGCGATGAGCTGATGGCGATCAGCGCCCGACAGCGTCTTGAGCAGCAAACGCTGGAGGTCGCCGTATGGCGGCTCAGCGGCAGCCAGCTTGAAGCCGATCAGACAGCGCTACACCTTCAGCTGCCGTGGCTCTTCGGCCAGGAAGCCGAGCGCAGCGCTGGCTGCCCCGTTTCCTGTGGGGAGCGGCTGCAGACGCTGGATGCTGCGCTCGAAAGGCTGCTGGAGTGTCTGGGGAATCGGCCGCTGCTGGGCTGGCGCCTGGAACAAATTTGTCAGCCGCTCAACCGGCAGCTGCGTGGACGGCTGGGGTTTGATCTTCCCAGTGCCGGTATCGACGTGGCGCAGCTCTATCAGCGTCGACGGCGTCTGCCGGAAAGCGTCACGCTCGATGAGGCCGCTGCCGGGATGTCGATTGCTGTCGAAAGCGGCGTGGTCGGTGCAGCCTACGCCACCGCGCAGCTCTACCGACGGCTGCAGCAGCCCTGTACCGGTGATCGGTCTGGTTGAGGCAGCCTGTCCATAGCGCCTGGTCAGGTGTCGATTTCGCTTCGATCAACGGGCGCGGCAGTGGTAGGATAGCCGCCCGTAAACTTCTGATGCACTGGCAGCGCTTCGACCATGCAAGATGCCGCGATTTTTGATCCCCGTTGTCGCGAAGCACCTCACTTGAATCCAGCCGTTGACGCCGCGCCCGCGGCGGGCGAAGTCCGTGCCACGCAAGGCATGCATAGCCGCAGCGATAAAAGCGCTGACGCCACGGCCCGGCGCGAGCTCAACAGGCTGCACAAGAAGCTGAGGCGCCAGGCGGGCAACGCCATCGTCGATTACCAGATGATCAACGCGGGGGACAGGGTGATGGTGTGCCTGTCCGGCGGCAAGGACAGCTACACCATGCTGGAGCTCCTGCGCAGCCTGCAGCGCAGCGCGCCGATCAGCTTCTCGCTGGTGGCCGTCAATCTGGACCAGAAGCAGCCCGGCTTCCCCGAGCACGTGCTGCCCGACTACCTGGACAGCATCGGCGTCGACTAT
>DATHXP010000040.1:0-2784 GCA_035459605.1 Halomonas sp.
CAACCAGGCCATGTCGCAGCTGGAGCAGGTGACCCAGCAAAACGCTGCGCTCGTGGAGCAGATGGCATCGGCCAGCGGCGGTCTGGGCGACCAGGCCGGCGACATGGCGCAGCAGGTTGATCACTTCACGGTCTCTGCCGACGCCACATCCTGAGGCTTCGCGGCGCCGCGGCTAAAGCGCTGGCGCCGCGTGCCGATAGCATTATTAATTCGGCAATCAAGGGGGTCATCCTGATCCCTTTGATGATCGCCGCGCAGCAGCGCTTTATGCACGTACGGGAAACACCGGGGATTGAACAACAGGGATAAACAGGACAGGAAGGCTTGCCATGACCGCACCGATTACCGATGCCGCCAGCGCTTTTTTTCAGGCATCTTCTGCCACCTCGAGCGCCTCGACTCGACCATCAGACGCCGCCGCGCGCCAGCGCCTGGAAGGGGCGCTGCGCCAGCTGCCGGCTGACGCCGGCGAGCGCGCCGACGATATCGGCCGCGAGGCGCTGGTGGAGCCGATGCAGCGCATCAACGAAGCGATGCGCCCGTTTGGCGTTGAGTTTGAGCAGTCCGAAGAAGGCACACGCATTATCACCCGCATCGTGGATCGCGACAGCGGCGAGGTGATCCGCCAGATTCCAGCCGAGGAGGTGCTGCGCGTGGCCGACCGGCTCGGCGAGCTGCAGGGCCGGCTGATCCGCCAGCAGGTGTGATCACACCTGCATGTTCATCACGTCCTTGTAGGCGGTGACCAGGCGGTTGCGCACCTGAATGCCCATTTCGGTGGCTACGCTGGCCTTTTGCATATCGACCATGACGTCGTTGAGTTCGACGCCGGGCGCGCCCGCCTGGAAGGCGCGCGCCTGGTCGTCGGCCTGCAGCTTGAGCGTGTTGATGCGCTGCACGGCGCTGCGCAGCTCGCCGGCAAAGCCGCCGGCCTCAGCTTGTTGTTGCGCGCCCGGCCGCGGGGCGGCGCTGGTGCCGTCGGCGGCCTGGGAGGCCAGCGACTGCATTTGTGAAAGAACCGACTCGATAGCAGGAGTGCTCATTACCACCGCCTTGACAGCCCGGGTGAAAAGAAAAAGACACGGTATACAGCCACCATCGGCAGCAGCCTACCAGACACTCATTCCCGTCCATGCCTTCAATTGCCCGACAAAGCTGCGCCTTTTCAAGCCTTTGACATGGCAATACTTGGCAATAATGGCGCTCATCATAATACCGCCCCTGCCGGGCGGCCAGTCGCGATGGACGGACGCAGTTCTATGCCCCCATTTCACATGACATTCGGCCCGAGCCAGCGCCCTGCCGAGTCTTGCGCATGAGCAGCGCCGCCGCCAGCGCGCCTGCCGCCGGCCCCTCCGGCCTCGCGCGCCTGAGAGCACAGCTCAAAAACAGCCCAATGGTGGCACTGATCATCGCCGGCGCCGCCAGCGTGGCCGTGATAGCCGCTCTGCTGCTGTGGGCGAACAGTCCAGACTACCGGGTGCTCTACAGCAACCTGAGCGAAGCCGACGGCGGGCGCATCATCAGCGAGCTCGACGGGCGCGGCGTGCCCTACCGCTTCAGCCAGGGCGGCCAGGCGCTGCTGGTGCCCGGCGACCAGGTGCATACGCTGCGCCTGCAGCTGGCCGAGCAGGGCCTGCCGCGCGGCGGTAACGTGGGCCTTGAGCTGATGGAGAACCAGGCCTTCGGCATCAGCCAGTTTGCCGAGCAGGTCAACTATCAGCGCGGCCTGGAGGGCGAGCTGGCGCGCTCCATGGAGACGCTAGGGCCGGTCCGCCACGCCCGGGTGCATCTGGCGCTGGCCAAGGATTCGGTGTTTGTGCGCGAGCGCGAGCCGGCCAAGGCCTCGGTGGTGCTGACGCTGCAGCGCGGCCGCGCCCTGAGCAAGGACGAGGTGGACTCCATCGTGCATATGGTCGCCAGCAGCGTGCCCGACCTGGCCGCCGACAGCGTCTCGGTGATCGATCAGAAGGGGCGCCTGCTGACCCGCACCGACCGTGACGGCCTGGGGCTTGACGGCACCCAGCTGAGCTATATTGCCGAGGTGGAGCGCTCCTATCAGCAGCGCATCGAATCGATCCTGAGTCCGATCATGGGCCGCCGCAACATCAAGGCCCAGGTGACCGCCCAGATCGACTTCTCGCAGCGCGAGGAAACCGCCGAGCGCTACGGCCCCAACCAGCCGCCCAACCAGGCCGCCGTGCGCAGCCGTCAGACCAGCGTGGACTACCAGGGCAGCGACGACCTGGCCGCCGGCATCCCCGGCGCGCTGTCCAATACCGTGCCGGGCGTGGCGCCCTCGCCGGTAGACGACCCCGACGCCGGCGACGATGCCGACACCGCCGATGACGCCGACGAGAGCCCGACGCGCCGTCTCAACCGCGACGACGTCATCAACTACGAGGTGGACCGGCACCTGCTGCACACCCGGCATCGGCGCGGCCGGGTCGAGCGCCTGTCGGCTGCCGTGGTGGTCAACTATCGCGCGGCGCAGGATGAGGCCGGCATGCCGCAGCTGGAACCCCTCAGCGAGGAGGAGCTGGCCCAGGTGGAGCGCCTGGCGCGCCAGGCCATGGGGTTTTCGACCGCCCGCGGCGACGAGATCGCCGTGGTCAACAGCCCCTTCACCCTGGAAGAGGCCGCCGACGAAACGCTCGAGTGGTGGCAAAGCGCCGAAGCCCGGCGGCTGGCGCTGAGCGCCGGGCGCTATCTGCTGCTTGCGCTGGCCGCCCTGCTGCTCTACCTGCTGATTCTGCGCCCGCTGATTCGCCGCGTGACCCAGCT
>DATHXP010000041.1:0-6136 GCA_035459605.1 Halomonas sp.
GCGGTGATCAAGTTCCGCCGCGAGGGCACCCAGGTGGAGCTGATCGGGCTTAACGAGGCCAGCGCCACCATCGTCGACCGCTACGCCATTCACGACGACCCCAAGGCCGTGGAAAAGCTGATGGGCAGCGACTAGGCGCATGCCATGACCATCCAGGCCACGGCGCTGCTGTGACGACGCGGTCTGGATGGTGTAGAACGGATATCAACCTTTGCCAAACTTTTTTGCCAATCATTGAGGCAGACAAATGACTGAACAGGTGATGGGTGCCATCGACGGCTCGCTATTCTCCGAAGGAGTCTGCGACTACGCCGCCTGGGCCAGCCAGGCGCTTGGCGCGCCGCTGACCTTTCTGCACGTGGTCGACAACCATCCGCAAAGCACCGAGACCGACCTGTCCGGCAATATCGGTCTCGGTGCCCGCGAGCACCTGCTGGAGGAGCTGGCGCAGCTCGACGAGAAGCGCGCGCGCATTGCCCAGGAGCACGGCCGACTGATGCTCAAGGGCGCGCAGGAGCGGGCTATTGCCGCGGGTATCGAGGCGCCCGGCACGCGTCAGCGCAACGGTACCCTGGTGGAAACGCTGGAGGAGCTGGAGAGCGAGATTCGCCTGCTGGTGATCGGCAAGCGCGGCAAGACGGCCCACGCGGCCAGCGATCATCTGGGCTCCAACCTGGAGCGCGTGGTGCGCAGCCTGCAGCGGCCGATCCTGATGGTGCCGGATGCGTTTCGTCGCCCCGAGCGGGTCATGATTGCTTTCGACGGCAGCAAGACCACCCGCAAGGGGATCGAGATGCTGGCGCGCAGCCCGCTGTTTCGCGGCATCGACTGCCACGTGGTGATGGTCGGCGCCAATACCGGTGACAGCCAGTCGCAGCTGGCCTGGGCGCTGGAGGCGCTGAAAACTGCCGGTCTCCAGGCCTCGGGCGTGATTCGCGCCGGCGAGGTGGAGCAGACGCTGCGCGGTTACAAGCAGGAGCACGCCATTGATCTGATAGTGATGGGGGCCTACGGACATTCGCGCATACGCCACCTGCTGCTGGGCAGCGTGACCACCAGCGTGCTGCGCCGGGCCACCGTTCCGGTGCTGCTGCTGCGCTGATTGTCGACGTTATCGCGTCAGGCGCCCCGGGCCTCGGGGCTGGCCAGCACGCCCTGGGCCAGCATCCAGCCGCCGATCAGAAACGCCAGCATGCCGACCAGCACTAGATAAAAGGAGGCGCCCAGGTCCAGCGCCACGCCCAGCACCGCGGGGGCGATGCCGGTTGAAAACACCATGGCGGCGCTGAGGGTGGCGCGCACCGTGCCCAGGTGTTCGGCACCCCACAGGCGGACCAGCAGGCTGGTGGCGATGGACTCCTGGGCGCCCATGGCGAGCCCACCGCCCACCATCAGCGCCCAGACTCCGAGATGGCCGCCGAATCCGATGGCCACGATCAGCGCCAGGGCGAAGGGCAGCAGGTAGAGCCGGGCCAGGCGCACCGGCCCCAGCCGATCGACCCAGCGCCCGCCCAGCAGCGCGCCGGGCAGCTTGGCCAGGCCCATGCCGGTCAGGGCCAGGGCATAGACGCCCAGGCTGCTGCCCAGGTCTGCGGTCAGGCGCGCCTGATAGATGAAAAGCCCGGTCAGGGTCACCGGCAGGATCATCAGCAGCGGCAGCAGCTGCCAGAAGCGCCGTTCGCGAAAGGGGCGCGGGCCGTCGCGGCGCTGGCCCGGCACCGGTCGCCGGCCCGGCGCCACCGGCCAGGAGCCGCGCAGCAGCAGCGGCACCCACAGGGCTGCGAGCAGCAGCACAAACAGCCACCACAGCTGCCGCCACTCCAGCCAGACCAGCAGGGCTGCCATCAGCGGCGGCAGCAGCGTCTCGCCCAGCATGATGCCCATACCCACCAGACCCAGAGCACGGCCGCGCAGGCTGACGAACTCGCGGCCGGCCAGCGTGTTGCCCAGGTGGGTCATCATACCCTGGCCGCACAGGCGGACCAGCCCCAGCCCCAGCAGTCCCATGACCCACCAGGGCGAGAGCGTCAGCAGCGCCACCCCGGTGAGCAGCACGCCGAGCACCGTCAGCGCAAAGCGTCGCGGTGCCACCCAGTCGATGAGCGGGCCGAAGCGCAGCATGGCGAAGCCGGCCACCAGCGTGACCAGGGCATAGGCGGTGCCGAACTGGCCGGCGCTGAGGTCCAGGCGGGCAGAGATCGGCGCCTGGAACAGGCCGATGAAAAAACTCTGGCCCAGGCTTGAGGTGAACATCGCCAGAAAGGCGATGCTTAACAGCCCGCGATGATCGCGCAGCAGGGTGCGGTAGCTCAACGACTCCTCCATGATCGGGTGGCGCGCCCGGGTCGGCCAGGATGACGTCGGCGACCCTGCGCTGCGAGCGGCTGAGATCGTCCAGGCGCTGGCGGTATATGTGGTAATTTAACTACATTGCGCGGGCAATCCTAGCCCGAAACGCGCCTTCCGGGCTACCCGCGGGGTGCCCTATGGCGCCGTTTAGCGTAAATTTACATTAGTGTCTTGCCATGTCGGACGTTTTTGCGTACTTTTTTGGTAAGTTAACGAAAATAACGCCAGCAGGTCAGGCCGCGGGCGAGCTGATGAGCTGATGAAGAGGAGTGGGCGGAGATGAGCGAGCGCAGCTACACCGGCCTGACGGCCGGCACGGAGATCGACCTGGCGCTGTTTGGGGCGCTCGGCGACCTGGCTCAGCGCAAGCTGTTCCCGGCGCTCTTTCACCTGGAGCGAGAAGGGCTGCTGGATCCCGCCACGCGGCTGCTGGGCCTGGCTCGCCAGCAGTTCGACGTCGCTGGCTTTCGTGCGCGCATCAAAGAGGCGCTGACTACCTACGTCAAGCCCGAGGAGCTTGATCGCGAAACGCTGGCGCGCTTCCTGGCGCGGCTCGACTTCCTGCAGCTCGATTTCACCCATCCCAAGAGCTATGCGGCCATCCGCGAGTGGCGCCAGGGGGCCGCTCGCCCCATGGTGGTCTACCTGTCGGTGGCGGCGAGGCTCTACGGCGACATCTGCCATCACCTTGACGCCGGCGACTGCCTCGACCAGCGCACGCGGGTGGTGGTCGAGAAGCCGATTGGCCACGACCTCGCCTCCTCGATCGAGATCAACGACGCCATCGGCGCCGTCTTTCCCGAGTCGTGCATTTATCGCATCGACCACTATCTGGGCAAGGAAACCGTGCAGAACCTGATTGCGCTGCGCTTCGCCAACCCGCTGTTCGGCACCCAGTGGAACCAGAATCACATTTCCCACGTGGAGATTACCGTGGCCGAGACGGTCGGCATCGAGGGGCGCTGGGGCTACTTCGACCAGGCGGGGCAGCTGCGCGACATGGTGCAGAATCATCTCCTGCAGCTGGTGTGCCTGATCGCCATGGACCCGCCGGCCAACCTCGATGCGGATGCCATTCGCGACGAAAAGGTCAAGGTACTCAAGGCGCTCACGCCGTTTCGCGATGACATGCTGGGGCGCGATGTGGTCCGCGGCCAGTACATTGCCGGCACCGTCGAGGGTAACAGCGTGCCCGGCTATCTGGACGAGCCCGAGGCCAGCGCCGATAGCTACACCGAGACCTTCGTGGCGCTGAAGACCGGGGTCAACAATTGGCGCTGGGCCGGCGTGCCCTTTTATATTCGCACCGGCAAGCGAATGCCGACCAAGCTGTCGCAGATCGTCATTCACTTTCGCCGCCAGCCGCATTATATTTTCGATCCCGACCAGCGCGCGCTGGCTGCCAACAAGCTGGTGATTCGTCTCGAACCCGAAGAGGGTATCGCGCTTGAGGTGCTGACCAAGGACAGCGGGCTGGAAAAGGGCATGCGGCTGCGTCGCGGCCCGCTGCATCTGGACTTCCACAGCGCCTTTCCCAAGACCAGGGTTCCCGACGCCTACGAGCGCCTGCTGCTGGAAGTGATGAAAGGGCGGCAGTCGCTATTCGTGCGCCGCGATGAGGTGGAGCACGCCTGGCGCTGGTGCGACGATCTGATCGACGCCTGGCACAGCGACGACGCCCCGCGACGCTATCCGGCAGGTTCCTGGGGGCCGGTGGCGTCGATTGCGATGATCACCCAGGACGGCCGCAGCTGGTATGAGGATTACTGAAATGTCACACACAGACTCCCGCAGGCACCTGGCGTGCCAGCTTGCCGAGGCGGTGGCAGCGGCACTGGACAGCGATCTTGAGCGGCACGAACGCGCGCTGCTGGTGGTATCCGGCGGGTCGACCCCGGTGCCGTTCTTTGAGGCGCTATCCCGCCTGCCGCTGGCCTGGCAGCGCGTTGATGTCACCCTGGCCGACGAGCGCTGGGTGGCAGCGGATGCCGACGACAGCAACGCACGCCTGGTGCGCGAGCACCTGCTGCAGGGCCCGGCAGCGGAGGCCACCTTCGTGGCGCTGACCAGCGACGACCCGACTCCCGAGCAGGGCGCAGCGGCGGTGGCCGAGCGCATCGGCGCCCTGGCCTGGCCGGCCAGCGCGGTGGTGCTGGGCATGGGGGAAGATGGGCATACCGCCTCGCTGTTTCCCGACTGCCGCGAGCTTGAGCTGGCGCTGTCCACGGCGGCGCCGGCGGTGGCTGTGCGCCCCCCAAGCCAGCCGCAGCCGCGCATTACGCTGAGCGCCGACCGGCTGCACCAGAGCCGACGGCTTTTTTTGCATATTACCGGCGATACCAAGCGCACCGTGCTGGGAAAGGCAATGGGGGGCGATGACGTTCGCACCCTGCCGATCCGCGCCTTCCTGGCGGGGCCGATAGCGATTCACTGGGCGCCCTGAGCTTGTGGAGACCATCCCACCATGACCTTCCAGCAGAGTATCGAAAAACAGCTGTCTTCGCCGCGTACTATTAATTCGGCAATCAAAGAGGTCATCCTGACCTCTTTGATTATCGCCAGCCTAGCGACCGGCGACGGTACATTCCTGTACCGCTATTAACCCGACATAAATGCTTGCCGGGTTAATTCCGAGGCTTTCTACCGGCATTCAAGGGCTTCGCCGGCCCGCCGTGCGAGGCGCGCTTGTCGGCTTTGTCCGCTGCGGGCTCAGGAGTGGCGGTGCCGTGACCGGGGAAGTGCTCCCTGACCCGCGTCAGCAGCCCCTGGGTGGAGGCGTCGAAGTCCTGGCTGTGCGCGTCGAGGCGTTCGCTGATCTCACCGGCGATGCGCTTGCCCAGCTGCACGCCCCACTGGTCGAAGGAGTTGATGTTCCAGATCACCCCCTGAACGAACACCTTGTGCTCGTAGAGTGCGATCAGCGCGCCGAGGGTCCTGGGCGTCAGTTCGTCGAGCAGCAGTACGCTGGAGGGGCGGTTGCCCGGACAGCTGTAGGGGTCGAGCTCGCTGCCCCTCTGGCTGCCCTCCATGAAGGCGTTGGCCTGGGCCAGCATGTTGGTGAGCAGCGCGAAGTGATGCTCCTCGACGCCGGGCTCGGGCCTGAGCGAGGCGATAAAGTCGATCGGCACGTAGCGGGTGCCCTGGTGAAGCAGCTGGAAGAAGGCGTGCTGGCCGTTGGAGCCGGTCTGGCCCCAGACGATCGGCCCGGTCTTGTAGTCCACCGGCTGGCCGAAGATGTCCACCGACTTGCCATTGGACTCCATGTCGAGCTGCTGGAGGAAGGCCGGCAGCTGATGCAGGGCCTGGTCGTAGGGCACGATGGCGTGAGTCTCGGCGCCGTGGAAATTGATGTACCAGATGCCGATCAGCGCCATCAGCACCGGCATGTTGTCGGTGCTGGGGGCGGTCAGGAAGTGCTGGTCCATCTCGTAGGCGCCCTCGAGCATCGCCATGAAGCCCTCGAAGCCCACCGCCAGGGCGATCGGCAGGCCGATCGACGACCACATCGAGTAGCGCCCGCCGACCCAGGCCCAGAACTCGAAGACGTTCTCCTCGCGAATGCCGAAGTCCATCGCCGCGGCCCTGTTGGTGGAAGCGGCGACGAAGTGAGCGCCGACGTCGGCGTCCTCGCCGGCGCTATCGACGAACCAGCGCCGAGTGATCGGCGAGCTCGAGCAGGGTGTCGAGCACGGCCGGAGAGATATGGTGCTTGGAGTAGTCGAGGAACAGCCCGCCGACGCGCAGGCTCATCTTGTCGAAGCGCTCGGGGTCGGCGGCGAAGTAGTCG
>DATHXP010000042.1:0-8714 GCA_035459605.1 Halomonas sp.
GATCGCATGGCCGATGAGATGAGCCGCGACCTGGGTGACAGGCTGCCGGTCTTCTACTGCGTGATGAACGGCGGCCTGATCACGGCCGGACACCTGCTGACACGCCTCGGCTTTCCCCTGGAGGTTGACTACCTCCACGCCACCCGCTATCGCGGCACCACGCGCGGCGGTGAGCTGTTCTGGCGAGTGTCGCCCGAGATTCCCATGGCGGGGCGCCACGTGGTGATTGTCGACGACATTCTCGACGAGGGGTCGACGCTTGCGGCCATCCTCGACTACTGCCGCCAGGCCGGGGCCGCCAGCATTTCGACCGCCGTGCTGGTGGACAAGAGCCATGATCGCAAGGCCGTTCCCGGCCTGAAGGCCGACTACTGCAGTCTGGAAGTCGCCGACCGCTACGTGTTCGGCTTCGGCATGGACTACAAGGGCTACTGGCGCAACGCGCCGGGCATCTTTGCACCCAAGGGCATGTAGCCAGCACGCCTTCGCGTGATAGGCGCGCCGGAAGCTCAAGGCTAAGCTCCCGGCGCAGGGCGCTATAGCCCCAGCTCGTGGGTGGCCTCTTCGCGCATCTTGAATTTCTGGATCTTGCCGGTAACGGTCATCGGGAATTCATCGACAAACTTCACGTAGCGCGGCACCTTGTAGTGGGCAATCTTGCCCTTGCAGAAGGCGATAAGCTCGTCTTCGTCGAGCTGCTGGCCGCTGCCGAGCTTGACCCAGGCCATGACTTCCTCGCCGTACTTCTCGTCGGGCACGCCGATCACCTGCACGTCCGAGATGGCGGGGTGGGTGTAGAGAAAGTCCTCGATCTCGCGCGGATAGATGTTCTCGCCGCCGCGGATGATCAGGTCCTTGATGCGGCCGACGATGGCCACATAGCCTTCCTCATCCATGACCGCCAGGTCGCCGGTGTGCATCCAGCCGGCGGCGTCGATGGCCTTGTCGGTGGCCGCTTCATCGTTCCAGTAGCCCAGCATCACGCTGTAGCCGCGAGTGCACAGCTCGCCGGTCTCGCCGCGGGGCACCACCGCGCCGCTGTCCGGGCTGATCAGCTTGGCTTCCAGATGCGGATGAATGGTGCCCACCGTGGTGACGCGCTTTTCCAGCGGCGCATCGGTCTGGGTCTGGAAGCTCACCGGGCTGGTCTCGGTCATGCCGTAGCAGATGGTGACGTCCTGCATGTTCATCTTGCTGATGACCTGGCGCATGACTTCGATAGGGCAGATCGAGCCCGCCATGATGCCGGTGCGCAGCGACGAGAGATCAAAGCGCTCAAACTCGGGGTGCTCCAGTTCGGCTATGAACATGGTGGGCACGCCGTACAGGGCGGTGGCCTTCTCTTCGGCAACGGCTTCCAGAGTAAGCAGAGGGTCGAAGCCGTCGTTTGGGTAGATCATGGCGGCCCCGTGGGTCATGCAGCCCAGATTGCCCATCACCATGCCGAAGCAGTGATACAGCGGCACCGGAATGACCATGCGGTCCACTTCGGAAAGCCCCAGGGTGCGGGCCACGAAGAAGCCGTTGTTGAGAATGTTGTGGTGCGACAGGGTGGCGCCCTTGGGCGCGCCGGTAGTGCCGGAGGTGTACTGGATGTTGATCGGCTCGTCGAACTGCAGCGTGCTCTGCAGCTCGTCCAGCTGCCGCTGAGCGACCCGGTCGGCATGGGACAGCATGCTCTGCCAGCTGTACATGCCGGGGCGGCGGTAGCTTTCATCGAGGCAGATGACGCGCTTGAGCTCGGGGAGGCGGGCGCTGTGCAGTGCGCCTGGCACCTGGCCGTCGACGGATGCCGGCGGCTCGTCGATTTCCGGCGCCAGTTCCGCCAGGGTGGCCACATAGTCGGTGGTCTTGAAGGCGCCCTGCAGGATCAGCGTCGAGGTGCCCGACTGGCGCAGCGCGTAGTCCAGCTCGTGGCTGCGGTAGCTGGGGTTGATATTGACCAGCACCGCGCCGATCTTGGCGGTGGCAAACTGGGTGATCGCCCACTCGGCGCAGTTGGGCGACCAGATGCCGACCCGGTCGCCCTTGGCCACCCCGATTGCCAGCAGCGCCCGGGCCGCCTTGTTGACCTCCGCCTGGAGCTGCTGCCAGGTGTAGCGCTGCGACTGGTGGCGGCTGATCAAGGCGTCGCGCTGTGGAAAACGCGCGGCCGTCTCATCGAAGCAGTCGCCGATGGTCTGGCCCTTGAGGGGCGTATCGCCGGTGCCGTTAACGTAGCTGATGGGATGGTGTTGGCGTGGCATCGTGTTGTAATCCTTGTCGTGGTTGAACGCTGGAAAGCCCAGGCCTTTGAGTCAGCCGTCTTCGCCAAGCTGGCGCAGCGCTTCCCTGGCGCGCTGGTCGACGTTGTCGATTTCCATGCGCATCAGGTGGATGTCCTCGAGCTGGCGCTCGAGCTCTTCGCGCCGCTGGGCCAGAATCTCCAGCAGCCGTCGAAGCTGACGCGCATTGCCGTCGGGCATGGCGTCATACATCATGATCACTTCGCGTATCTCGGCCAGCGAAAACCCTAGCCGCTTGCCGCGCAGAGTCAGCTTCAGGCGGACGCGGTCCTGGGGGTGGTAGATACGTCTCTGGCCTTCGCGCATGGGCGCGAGCAGGCCTTCCTGCTCATAAAAGCGGATGGTGCGCGGTGTGACCTCGAACATGCGCGACAGCTCACCAATGGTCCAGGTGCGCTGCTGCCCGGACGGCGGTGCGCTCTGGTCTGCCTGCGTGGACCCGGATGATGCCTTGCTCATGAATAGACTCCCTGTGGACGGGGTGGTCACCGGCGGCTTCCCACCTTGTAATGAACCCTAGACGAGGTTGACGTTAACGTAAAGTGCTTGTTCGACCATGGGGTGATATGGCATAAACCAAGCAAGTGCTAGGTTGATGTCATTCCGCATTGACTCGAGATTGCCCCCTGTGCGCCGCGCCCAGCTTCCCAAGGCTCAACGATGAGAGGTTCCCATGGATTTTGCGCTGACCGACGACCAGCGAGCGCTGGCCGATGCCGCTGCCGACTTTGCCCGTGCCGAGCTTGCCGAGCATGCCGCCGACTGGGATGCCCGCAGCCACTTTCCGGTGGATGTGATTCGCCGCGCCGGCGAGGCCGGGTTTCTGGCCATCTACACGCCGGAAGAGCTGGGCGGGCTGGGCCTGCCCCGTCTCGAGGCGTCGCTGATCTTCGAGCAGCTCTCTCAGGGCTGCGTTTCCACCACGGCGTACCTGACCATTCACAACATGGTGACCTGGATGGTTGCCAGCTGGGGCAGCGAGGCGCTGCGCGAGCGCCTGCTGCCCGACATGATAGCCGGTGAGGCGCTTGGCTCCTACTGCCTCACCGAGCCGGGCTCCGGGTCCGATGCGGCCAACCTGCGCACCCGTGCGGTTCGGGAGGGCGACGAATACGTCATCTCGGGCAGCAAGATGTTCATCTCGGGAGCGGGAGCTACCCAGGTGCTGGTGGTGATGGCGCGCACCGGGGCGCCCGACAGCGGCGCCGCCGGCGTGTCGGCCTTTGTGGTGCCGGCCGATGCGGCGGGTATCGAGTACGGCAAGAACGAAGAAAAGATGGGCTGGAAGAGCCAGCCCACGGCGCTGATCAGCTTCGACGGCGTCAGGGTGCCGGCAGGCAGCCGCCTGGGCGAGGAGGGCGAGGGCTTCAAGTTCGCCATGAAAGGGCTCGACGGCGGCCGCCTCAATATCGCCAGCTGCTCGCTGGGGGCCGCCCAGCACGCCTTGACGCTGTCGCGGAACTACCTGGGCGAGCGCAGGCAGTTCGGCCGTGAGCTGTCCAGCTTTCAGGCGCTGCAGTTCAAGCTCGCCGACATGGCCAGCGAGCTGGTGGCGGCGCGGCTGATGGTGCGGCATGCGGCCTGGCGGCTGGATCAGCGCGACCCCGAGGCCAGCGCCTACTGCGCCATGGCCAAGCGCTTCGCCACCGATCTGGGCTTTACGATCTGCAACGAAGCGCTGCAGCTGCACGGCGGCTATGGTTATATTCGCGAATACCCGCTCGAGCGTCTGGTTCGCGATACGCGGGTGCACCAGATTCTCGAAGGCACCAACGAAATCATGCGCGTGATCGTGGCCCGCCGGCTGCTGGCTGACGGCGTCATCGAGTCGCTGCAGTAGTGTGCATCCAACAGCTATCTACACAGCTAATTTATAAGGTCAGGAGAGACAGCAATGTCGGACCTCGCGGTCAGCTTCGATGAAATTCCCGTCGGCGAGAATGCCCGAATCGGCACGATCTGCCTCAACTCGCCGCGCTCGCTCAATGCGCTGTCGCTGGAAATGATCCAGCGTCTCGAGGTGCGGCTGGACAGCTGGGCGGTCGACAGCAGCGTCGTTGCCGTATGGCTGGAAGGCGCCGGCGACAGGGCGTTCTGCGCCGGCGGCGACGTGGTGGCGCTGTACCGCTCGCTTACCGAAGACGGCGACAACCGCGGCGCGGGGCGCGACAGCCTGTTTGCCGAGACCTACTTCAGCGCCGAGTATCGCCTCGACTATCGTCTGCATATCTTTCCCAAGCCGCTGCTGGTGTGGGGCGACGGCATCGTCATGGGCGGCGGGCTGGGCCTGCTGGCCGGCGGTTACCAGCGCATCGTTACCGAAACCACGCGCATCGCCATGCCGGAAATCACCATCGGCCTGTATCCGGACATCGGCGCCAGCTGGTTCTTGAACAAGATGCCCCCGGGCATCGGCGCCTATCTCGGCCTGACCGGCGCCCAGCTCAACGCTCGCGATGCGCTGGATCTGGGCCTGGCCGACCGTTTCGTGCCCCGCGAGTCTCGCGACGCGCTGCTGGCGGCCCTTGGCGAGGCGGACTATGGCGATCACAGTGCGCTCAGGCGACGCGCCGCGGTGCAGTCGGTGCTGGATCGCTTCGAGGAGCGCGACGCCGCGCCGGGCGGTCAGGTCTGGCCGCACCGGGATCATATCCAGGCCCTGGTGGGGCGCGATGATCCGGTGGCCGCAGTGGCAAGAATTCTGGCCGATGCCAGCGACAGCGACTGGCTTGCCGCCAACCGCAAGCGGCTGGCCAGCGGCTGCCCGATGACGGCGCATCTGGTATGGCGCATGCTGGAGCGCCATCGTCATTCGAGCCTGGCCGATGCGTTTCGCGACGAGCTGGCGCTCTCGGTGCGCTGCTGCCAGCAGGGGGATTTCGTCGAAGGGGTGCGGGCGCTGCTGATCGACAAGGACATGGCGCCGCGCTGGCAGCACAGCGACGTGGCCAGCGTGCCCGAGGCCGACATCCAAGCGCTACTGAGCTCGCCGTGGAGCGATGATGACCACCCGCTGCGCGATCTTGGTCGCGATTCCTGAAAACAGGAGTCGCGGCTTGACAGCCGATACGACAACGACAGCAGAAGGAGCAAGCAGATGAAGATTGCCTTCATTGGGCTGGGCAACATGGGTGCGCCGATGGCCACCAATCTGGTCAAGGCCGCCCACGAGGTCGTCGTATTCGATCTGGTCGAGGCGGCGCTGGATGCCCTCGAACAGCGGGGTGCTACGCGCGCTGCCAGCGCCGCCGAGGCCTGTGAGAATGCCGAGGTGGTCATTTCGATGCTGCCGGCGGGCGCGCACGTGCGCGGGCTCTACCTCGGCCAGGACGACCAGCCCGGCCTGCTGGATACGCTAAGCCATCGGCCGCTGATCATCGATGCCTCGACGATCTCCCCCGAGGACGCTCGACTGGTCGCCGCCGCCGCTGGCGAACGCGGTCTCAGCTACCTGGATGCGCCGGTATCGGGCGGCATCGGCGGGGCACAGGCCGGCACGCTGACCTTTATCGTCGGCGGCGATGAGGCGGCCTTCGAGCAGGCAAGGCCGCTGCTCGAGGTCATGGGCAAGAGCGTCTTCCACGCCGGCGACAGCGGCGCCGGCCAGGTGGCCAAGATCTGCAACAACATGCTGCTCGGTATTCTGATGAGCGGCACGGCCGAGGCGCTGGCGCTGGGCGTGCACAACGGCATGGACCCGGCGGTGCTCTCCGAGATCATGCAGCAGAGCAGCGGCGGCAACTGGGCGCTCAACGTCTACAACCCCTGGCCGGGCGTCATGGAGGGCTCGGCCGCCTCGCGCGACTACCGGGGCGGCTTTCTGACCGATCTGATGGCCAAGGATCTGGGGCTCGCCTGGGAGCTGGCGCTGGGGTCCAGGTCGGCCATACCCATGGGCTCCGAGGCGCGCAACCTGTTTGCCTTGCACAGCGCCCAGGGCAGCGGCCGGCTCGACTTTTCCAGTATCCAGCGGCTTTATCGAGGCGCCCAGGACAGCTAGAGGCGCAGGCAAGCGAGCGGCCTCTTATGCGGCGACGCCACATCATCGCATGCCCTCGGCAGCTGCTGTCGGGGGCATGGTGTTTTTGCGCCAGGTCAAGGCGTGGTGAAGTCGCGCCATTTTAATGAAAATAAGCTGGCGCTTCGGTTTTTTATAGTCTACATTTATCAGAAGTGTAGAAATTTATGACTTGCCAAGCGAGGATACCGCATGAGCCAGATTACCCCCGTTACCTGGGAAGATCCCTTCCGCCTGATCGATCAGCTCGACGAAGACGAGCGCATGGTGCAGCAGACGGCCCACGATTACTGCCAGGAGCAGCTGATGCCCCGGGTGCTTGAGGCCAATCGCCACGAGCGCTTCGACCGCGAGATCATGAACGAGATGGGCGAGCTCGGCCTGCTGGGGGCCACAATCGACGGCTACGGCTGCGCCGGCATGAACTACGTCAGCTATGGCCTGATTGCCCGGGAAGTGGAGCGGGTCGACTCCGGCTACCGCAGCGCCATGAGCGTGCAGTCCAGCCTGGTGATGTATCCCATCCACGCCTTCGGCACCGCTGCCCAGAAAGACAAGTACCTGCCCAAGCTCGCGACCGGCGAGTGGGTGGGGGCCTTCGGTCTGACCGAGCCGGACCACGGCTCCGACCCCGGCGGCATGAGCACGCGAGCGACCCGCACCGACGGCGGCTGGCGTCTCAACGGCACCAAGAGCTGGATCACCAACTCGCCGATCGCCGATGTGTTTGTGGTCTGGGCCCGGGATGAAGAAGGCGTGGTGCGCGGCTTTATCCTCGAGAAGGGCATGAAGGGCCTGAGCGCCCCCGTAATCGAGGGCAAGTTCAGCCTGCGCGCCTCCATCACCGGCCAGATTGCCATGGACGACGTGGAAGTATCCGACGACCAGCGTCTGCCGGAGGTGGCCGGCCTCAAGGGCCCCTTCTCGTGCCTGAACCGCGCCCGCTACGGCATAGCCTGGGGCTCCATGGGCGCCGCCGAAGCCTGCTGGCACGCCGCCCGTGAATACACGCTGGATCGCAAGCAGTTCGGTCGCCCGCTGGCCGCCAACCAGCTGATTCAGAAGAAGCTGGCCGACATGCAGACCGAGATCGCCCTGGGCCTGCAGGCGGCGCTGCGCGTCGGTCGCATGATCGACGCCGACCAGCTGGTGCCGGAAGCGATCTCGCTAATCAAGCGCAACAACTGCGGCAAGTCGCTGGACATTGCCCGGGTGGCACGCGACATGCATGGCGGCAACGGCATTTCCGACGAGTACCATGTGATTCGTCACGTCATGAACCTCGAGGCGGTGAATACCTACGAGGGCACCCACGACATTCACGCGCTGATCCTGGGGCGCGCCCAGACGGGACTGCAGGCGTTTAGCTGCCCGTAAGCGACTGACGCGGGGCCGGGTGCGCGCGCGCCCGGCCCCGCTGTCATCTCATGAACGGCAACATGAGCGGTATAGCTGAGCAGCAATCAGAACGTCTAACCCTTGCTGACAAGGAGAATCTGCATGAGTGCCCCTTTGGAGGGAATTGTGGTGCTGGATATGTCACGCGTGCTGGCCGGCCCCTGGTCCGGCCAGCTGCTGGCGGATCTTGGCGCCCGCGTGATCAAGATCGAACATCCGCAGCGCGGCGACGATACCCGCGGCTGGGGGCCGCCGTGGCTGGATGACGCCGGTGAGGCGGGCGATCCCGAGCGCCTGGCAGCCTACTACCTGTGCGCCAATCGCGGCAAGCAGTCGCTGGGGGTGGATATTTCCAAGCCCGAAGGGCAGCAGCTGATCCGGCGTCTGGCCGCCGGGGCCGACGTCATGCTGGAGAACTTCAAGGTGGGCGGGCTGGCACGCTACGGCCTGGATGCCGAAGCGCTGCGCGCCGAGAACCCGGCGCTGGTGGTTTGCTCGGATTCAGCACCCAGGCTCATTTCCTCATGGGCGCGGGGCTCCCCGCCCTGATCGAGGAGGAGATGGCCCGTGATCCGGCCGGCTCCCTCAACCGCACCCAGGAAGCCAAGACGCTCCTGTTCCCGGGGGAGATGGGAGAGCGCTTCAAGGTGCTCGGCCTGGGGCGCGGGCTGTCGGAGCCGCCGGCGGGGTTTACGCTGTTCGACCACAGCGGACGCCTGGGTCCGGCATGATGGCATGACGTCGGGCGCCCGAGCAGCTTCTGCCTGTATACGATATTTTTGATGAAAAGAGATATTTCTCCGAAAACCATTCATTTGATTGTATTGAAATTGAAGGAGTTCTGTTTGGAGTAACTATCTGTGAAGATATTTGGCACAATGAAAACGAAGCCGGAGCTCCGGTGTATGATGTGGATCCGGCACTGGAATTGAAAAAGAAAGGTGCCCGTGCAATCATCAATATTTCGGCCTCTCCCTATACAAAAGAGAAACATGAAAACCGGGGAAAGGTGT
>DATHXP010000043.1:0-2043 GCA_035459605.1 Halomonas sp.
GGTAATGACCAGCGCGGCGGGGCGAATGCCCAGCGTTTCAAGTGTTGCGAGATCGGGAACCTGCAGCGGGCTGTCGGGCAGATCCTGGCGGATCATCATGCCGCAATCCAGCGCGATCCAGTGGCCATCATGCCCGTACAGATTCAGGTTCATGCCGATCTCGCCCGATCCGCCCAGCGGCAGGAAGTGCAGCGGCGGGCGACGGCGGGGGCGAGAGCGAATCTGAACGCGGGGCTGTAACATGAACGTGAGTCGTATCCAAAGTAGAGATTGACGCCTACTATATCAGTCCGCGCGCCGGTGTTGTTGTGGAGCCCCTGTCAGTACGCTGGCGGGATGAGCAAGGCGCACGCGCCAGCGCTGCGTCATCTGGCGCTGCAGCCCGCCCAAGACGGGCGAATCATTCGCTATAATACCTGCCCTGTTGTCAGCCAGCAGGCGTCAATCAACGCTTGTTGAACCTGGTTCCTTGGCAGGCAAAGCTCATACCGTTAGGTCTTTCAATGTCACACTGTTATCGTCTGGTAGTCTCCTGCCCCGACCGCGTCGGGATCGTGTCACGCGTTTCGGGCTTCATTGCCGATCAGGGCGGCTCCATCACCGAAGCCAGCCAGCACTCCGATCTCGAGGCCGGCCGCTTCTTCATGCGCTACGAGATTCACGCCGACTCCATCGGCATCACGCCCGACGATTTCAGCACGGCCTTTGCCCCCATCGCCGAGGCCTTCAACATGGACTGGGCGCTGACCGACTCGCGCAACAAGCAGCGCGTGGTGCTGATGGTCAGCAGGGAGAGCCACTGCCTGGCCGACCTGCTGTATCGCTGGAGCAACGGCGAGCTGGAGTGCGATATCGTCGGCGTGGTGTCCAACCACGACAGCATGCGATCGCTCACCGAGTGGCACGATATTCCCTACCACCAGGTGCCGGTAGCGGCCGGCAACAGGGCGCCGGCCTTCGCCGAGGTTGGGCGTCTGGTGGATGAAATGCAGGCCGACTGCCTGGTGCTTGCCCGCTACATGCAGATCCTGCCGCCGGATTTATGCCAGCGCTATGCGGGGCGAGCGATCAATATTCATCACAGTTTTCTGCCGTCCTTTGCCGGTGCCAAGCCGTATCATCAGGCGCATCAGCGCGGCGTCAAGCTGATCGGCGCGACCTGCCACTACGTGACCGAAGTGCTCGATGCCGGCCCGATCATCGAGCAGGATATCCACCGCGTCAGCCACTGCCATACGCCGCAGGATCTGGTGCGCTTCGGCCGCGACGTGGAAAAGTCCGTGCTGGCCAGGGGCCTGCGCTGGCATCTGGAGGACCGGGTGATCGTGCACGGCAACAAGACGGTGGTCTTTGCCTAGCCTTCTGGCCCGATACAGAGCCAACGGAGAAACAGATGTCGTTTTCGGAACCCGTGCTGGCCCCGTGGCTGCTATGGCTGTGCTTCGCCGTTGCCGCCGCCTTTCTGGGCCTGGCCCTGAGCCGGCGGCCCTGGCAGGCTCTGTTGGGGGACAGCGGACTCCAGCACCGCTGGCTGGCCGCCACGGTGATCGTCATGCTGATGTGGCTGATGCGCGCCCAGGCGGTGGACTGGCTGACCCTGCACCTGATGTTCACCGCCCTGCTGACGCTGCTGTTCAAGGCCCCCCTGGCGCTGATCACCATCACCCTGGTCAACCTGGGCATGGTCGCCATCGGGCGCAGCGAGTGGAGTCTGCTGGGCATCAACCTGGTAATCACCGGCGTAGTGCCGGCGCTGGTGATCAGCATGACGTGGCGGCTGGTCGACCGCTACCTGCCGGACAACCTGATGGTCTTCCTTTTCATCTGCGGCTTTTTCGGCTCGGCGCTGTCTACCCTGGCCACCGGGCTTGTCGCCGTTGGCCTGGTGCTGCTTGGTGCATCAGACCCCGAAGTGACACGCAACGCCGTGGAGTACGCCCGCTTCCTGCCGCTGCTGATGCCGTCCGAAGCCTTCATCACCGGCATGCTGCTCAGCATCCTGATCATCTACCATCCCGACTGGGTCGCCACCTTCAGCCAGCA
>DATHXP010000044.1:0-6403 GCA_035459605.1 Halomonas sp.
GCTCATCTCATCGGCCATGCGATCCAGAGCCCATTCGACCTCCTGCCGGGAAATCAGACAGTCGGCGGTGTCCATTACCGCGCGCATGGCATTGAGGTCAGATACCGCATCGCGTGTTGGCATCAGGGTTTCTCGCCGATAATCAGTGATCAAATTCAAGGAGTCAGGCCGGGAAACGCGACCTGCTCACGCGTCGCACAGGGACTCGAGGCGGGCATGCACCCGGCGCCAGCGCCCCAGCGCCGACAGCGCCGCCAGCTCCGGCCGGGCCCGACCGTAGCGCAGCTTGGCCGCTCGCCGAGTCGGATGGCCGCTGCACGCCTCCATGACCTCAAGCGCGGCGGCGCGGTCGTTGCACACCAGCAGCATATCGCAGCCGGCGGCCAGCGCCTGGTGCGCCCGCTCGCTCGGCGAGCCAATGGCAGCGGCGCCCGCCATGCTCAGATCGTCGGAGAAGATCGTGCCCTTGAAGCCCAGCGTCTCGCGCAGCAGCCCAAGCCACGGGGGCGAAAAACCGGCGGGGCGATGATCGAACGCCGGGTAGACCACGTGCGCCGGCATCACGCCGCCCAGCTGCGCGGCCAGCCGTTTGAACGGCAGCAGGTCGACGGCCATGATATCGGCCAGGGGGCGCTCATCCACCGGCAGCTCCCGGTGCGAGTCCGCCGCGACCCCTCCGTGGCCCGGATAGTGCTTGCCGACGGCGGCCATGCCGGCGCTGCCCAGGCCTTCGATCAGGGCGCCGGCCAGCACCGTGACCTGCTCCGGATCAGCGCCAAAACTGCGATCACCGATCACCGAAGAAAGCCCGGTATCCACATCGAGCACCGGCGCAAAGGTGATATCCAGCCCGCAGGCGGCCATCTCCATGCCCAGCAGCCAGCCGGTATCGCGACACAGCCGCTGCGCTTCCTTGGGCACCGTCAAGGCGGCTTTGGCGAGCCTTGCCATGGAGGGCAGACGCGTCACGCCCTGGCGAAGCCGCTGCACGCGACCGCCTTCCTGATCGATGGCCAGCAGCAGCTCGGGGCGCACCTGGCGAATCGCACTGCACAGCTCGCGCACCTGATCGGCATCTTCAATATTGCGCGCAAAGAGGATCACGCCACCCACGGCTTCATGGCGCAGTATTTCACGCTCCTCGTTACGCAGCTTGGACCCTTCGAGGTCCAGCATCACCGGTCCGAGTGTCTGGGTCATTTTGGCTTCCTGAAGGAATCAAGGCTAAGGATTCTAGACGAATCGCGACCTGCGGGACAGTCGGCTCGGCAAAGTGGCGCCGAGCGCCTAGACTATCGCTCTGACAACCGAGAGAAAAGGAGCTTCCCTTGTCGGCCAATCCGCCCGTCATTTTTCTCTGGCCCCTGGCCGCCCTGCTGGGCCTGTGCGTCGGCAGCTTTCTCAACGTCGTGATCAGTCGGCTGCCGCAGATGATGATGCGCGAGTGGCACGCGCAGGCGCGCGCCGTCCTGGAGCTCGAGCCCGAGACAGCGAAGCCCTTCAATCTGCTGACGCCCGCCTCGCACTGCCCCGGCTGCCAGACCGCCATCGCCTGGCATGATAACCTTCCGCTGCTTGGCTGGCTCAAGCGGCGCGGGCGCTGCGTGAACTGCGCGGCGCCGATCAGCCCGCGGTATCCGCTAGTCGAAATGGGCGGCGGCCTGCTCGCCCTGGCCAGCGTAGCGATCTACGGCGCAACGCCGCAGGCGATATTTATCGCCGGCGCCTGCCTGGCGCTGCTGGCCATGGCCGTCATCGACCTGCGCACCCGGCTGCTGCCCGACGCGCTGACGCTGCCGCTGCTGTGGGCCGGCCTGCTGTATCAGCTGGTGATAGGGCCCATTCCCCTTGGCGATGCGGTCATCGGCGCCATGGCCGGCTATCTGGCGCTGTGGAGCTTCTACTGGCTGTTCAAGCTGATCACCGGCAAGGAGGGCATGGGCTATGGCGACTTCAAGCTGCTTGCCGCCCTGGGCGCCTGGCTTGGCTGGCAGTATCTGCCGCCGGTACTGATTCTTTCCGCCGGTCTCGGCGCGCTGATTGGCATTCTGGTCCAGCTGGCAATTCCGCGGCTGCGCGGTGCGCCGCTGCCCTTCGGCCCCTGGCTGGCGCTGGCCGGATGGGTCGCTCTGCTGGTCGGCGAACCCCTGATGAACCACTACTTGGCAACGGCGCTGTGACATGGCACGACAAGCAATGATTATCGGCGTGACGGGAGGCATCGCCTCGGGGAAGTCCACCGTGGCGCGCGGCTTCGCCGCGCGCGGAATCCCCTGGGTTGATGCCGACGATGTGGCCCGGGAGGTCGTGGCGCCCGGCACGCCGGCCCTGGCGGCCATCGCCAAGCGCTACGGCGCCGGGGTTCTTGATGAGCAGGGCGCGCTGAACCGGCGCGCCCTGCGCCAGATCGTTTTCGCCGACGACGCCGAGCGACGCTGGCTTGAGTCGGTGACCCACCCGCGCATTCGCGAACGGCTGATCGAGACGCTGGACGCCTTTCGGCGCGGCCCGGCGCCCTATGCGCTGCTGGTTTCCCCCCTGCTGCTGGAGTCCGGCCAGGTAGCCCTGGTTGACCGCGTTCTGGTCATTGACGTGCCCGAGTCGGTGCAGATCGCTCGCACCATGCAGCGTGACGGCGTGGATGAGGCCGGCGCCAGAGCCATCCTTGCCGCGCAGATGCCGCGCAAGCGGCGCCTGCAGATGGCGGATGATGTGCTCGACAACAGCGGCGACCAGCGCGCCCTGAGCGCACGCATCGACGAGCTGGACCGCCTGTACCGTCGATCGGCCTAGCTTTCACCGCGTTTGCCCAACGCTCGCCGATAAGGCATTGTTAAGGGTCAAAGCACAGCATCGGACAGGGTCACTTATGCCTCCCAGCTCAACCAACCCGCCGCTTCAGGTTGCCTGCCCGCGCTGCAAGACTCAGGTGGTCTGGAGCGAACAGAGCCCCTATCGTCCCTTCTGCAGCGAGCGCTGCCGCCTGATTGACCTTGGCGCCTGGGCGGACGAATCGCATCGTATTGCCGGAGAACCCGCCATGGACGAGGCCGACCTGGATCATCTGCTGGCCGGCACCGGTATCAGCAACGGCGATCCATGACCACTCGGCAACCAACGAGCTATCGCCTGCTGGCGGAGCTGGAAGCCGCCTACGATCGCCTGGTTGAATCCACCGCGCATCTATACGACAGCTGGCAGAAACACCCCGGTGAGATCTGGTCGCTGAACCATGAGCCGGCGACCAACGTCTGGCTGCACGATGCCCTGTTCGACTACTGGTATCAGGACGGACAGGATGGCCGTGCAACGCGCAGCCACGTGGGGCTGGTAGCAGCCAGATCCCCGGTCATGGAAGCCATCGAGCCGGTCAACCAGGCCAAGACGGCCTTCGCCGCGCTGATCGCCAGCATTCGCAAGAATGCGCCTGAAATAATACCCGAGATCAAGGCGATCATCCCTTTCCGGCACCCGGCGCTGCATGGCCACCTCAGCGGCAGCGGCCTGGCCAGACTGCATCTCAAGCAGTGCTGGCGCGCCGTCCCCGCCGCTCCCGCTGCCGTACAGCGCGTGCGCATGGCATGGTACGTCAGCGGGCGCTCCATCAAGCGCCTGAGCGTGGCAGACGCCGAACGCAAGCTGATGACGCTGGATACGCAGGCGACGCACATACGCCGCCAGCTGCGCGCGCTGGCCGGCCTTCCCGCCAGCGAACCTCTCGCCCAGGTTCAGACCCAGGCTCCCCTGATGCGCGCCAACCTGTTTTTCCATGAGCCGCTGCCAAACGGCACGACCCGCCAGGCGAGAAACGTGGCTCTGCCGCTTTTTCTGCCCTGCGACGATGGACGACTGCCGGAACACAACCGCCCCGCCGCAAAACCGCCTCAGACACGCCAGCGCGCGCGGCGCAGCGATCAGCGACTCGAAGACCACCCGCTATTGCCGAGCCTCAGAGTCTATCGCTACCGGTAGCCCTGCCTGACAGTCAGGCAATCTTGCCAAGCGCCAGCATAGTTTCCAGCAGCTCGCTGACGCTGCCAGCGGGCTGGCGATAGTCCTTCATCAGCGCCATCAGGCGCTGCTCAAAGCGCTTCTGCCTGATAGCTTCGGCATCGGCGGGCTTTTCACCGGACACTTCTTCGGCCTTTGCGTCCTGCGCTATCTCTTTGTCGAGCGCGCGCAGCGCATCGGCGAAGGCATCATCAAGCTCGCGGAACTTGCGGAACTTCTCGCGCTCATCCATCGAGGTTCTTGAGTTATAACGTTTCATGCGCTTCAGAATGACTCCAGATAGGTGCGAAGCCCCCATGGGTTAACAGCCGGCGAGATACTCAGGAGTAGCATATTATGCTGGAGCATCGCTTTCTCAAGGGTAAAGTAAAAAGGACTATCAGCAACCAATAGCTATCGGCACGGCGCCGCACTTCGGCTCCCCCCAAGGAGTGCCTCACATTCAGACCGGCGCCCGGCAGATCAAATACCGGTTATGACAGACCGGGCAGAGGGCCGTCCGTGGCCTCTTCATTTGCTGGAAAGGACATCCACGCGATGCCCTTCACTCTTCGCTCCATCCGCTGGAGTCGAATCACTTTTTAGATTAGGCCGATTAGGCCAAGCCTTGACGCTCGGGCCGTACAGACTTTTCAGATCGGCTTGATCGCCCTGCAGGCGCGTCGAGACCGGATGGCGCTAGTCCTCGACACGCACCACCCATGACTCTACGGTATCGCGGCCAAACTCTTCCCTCCAGGCCTTCAATACCTTGTGGTTGCCTCCACGAGTCTCGACAACCTCGCCGCTATTAGGGTTCTTGTAGATCTTGAGGCGACGACGGCGGCGCCCCGTTGGCGTCGTGCCGGCCGTGCGTCCAGCGGCAGCAGGTTTGGGATCAAGCAGGCTGATGACATCGCCGGCGCTCTTGCCAAACTCTTCCATAAGGGCTTGGAGCTTGGCCTTGAACTCCAGCTCTGCTTTTAACCGCTCATCGTTTTCCAACGCCTCGAGCTCCGACTTCAGCTGTTTGAGCTGCTGCTCTTTGCGCATGTAGTTACTAAGCAGTGATGACATTGTCTTGATCCTGACTTGAGATGAGTAGGGGATGGAATGCGGGCATATTGTTACGCCTAATCCACTATTAAGCAATACCAATGGACAAAACAATACTGCCGTATTTTAAAGCTGTCTTTTAAAGAACCATCCACCCTTCAATGTGAGCCAGCACTTCTTAACACTGCCATACTGTCAATACGCCAACGATTAACTGGACACGCCTAGAACAAGACAGAGTATGAACTGCACCTATACAATTAAGGAAAGTTGAAGCCGTGGCGTCAGGCCAGTTTTAGCGCTGCACGGCGGTCCTGGAGCAAAAAAGGCGCCGCCCGCAGGGGGCAGCGCCTTGGCCGTACAGCAACGGCGACAGGTATCAGCGAGACAGCGTCAGGCTCAGTCCTGACTCATCTGCTGCTTGATCAGATCACCAATGGTGGTCGGACCGTCGCTCTCGACATCCTGCTCGCGCAGCCTGCCGAGGTTGCGCCGGGTATCGTCCTGATCCTTGGCCTTGACCGACAGGTTGATCTGACGGTTCTTGCGATCCACGCCGACGATGCGCGCCTCGACGCTGTCGCCTTCGCTGAGCACGTTGCGAGCATCCTCAACGCGATCGGCGCTGATCTCGGAGGCCTTGAGCACGGCGACGACGTCGGTGGCGAGCTCGACCTGCGCTTCCTTGGCGTCGACTTCCACGACGCGGCCGCTAACCACGGAGCCCTTGTCGTTGACCGCCAGGTACTCGGCGACCGGGTCGGTATCCAGCTGCTTGATGCCCAGCGAGATGCGCTCGCGCTCGGGGTCGATGGAGAGGATGACCGCCTCGGCCTCGTCGCCTTTCTTGAACTGACGCACCGCTTCTTCGCCGGTATCGGTCCAGGAGATGTCGGAGAGATGCACCAGGCCGTCGATGCCGCCTTCCAGGCCGATGAAGATGCCGAAATCGGTGATCGACTTGATGGTGCCAGCGACGCGATCACCCTTGTTGTACCGGGCGTTGAAGGTCTCCCACGGATTCGGGGTGCACTGCTTGATACCCAGGGAAATACGCCGACGCTCCTCGTCGATATCCAGCACCATGACGTCCACTTCGTCGTTGACCTGGACGACCTTGGACGGATGGATGTTCTTGTTGGTCCAGTCCATCTCGGAGACGTGAACCAGCCCCTCGACGCCCTCTTCCAGCTCGGCAAAGCAGCCGTAGTCAGTGAGGTTGGTGACGCGCGCGTGCACCTTGGTGCCTTCCGGATAGCGATCCTTGATGTTGACCCACGGGTCTTCGCCCAGCTGCTTGAGACCCAGCGACACGCGATTGCGCTCGCGGTCGAACTTCAGCACCTTGACGTTGATC